>NZ_WWJX01001532.1 GCF_009865215.1 Streptomyces sp. SID3343
CCTTCGCCCCCCACCGAGCCCGACCCCCTACCCCCACCGACCCTCGACCCACTCATCCCACTCATCGATCCTGCCTCCGCTCTCCGTCCAAGGCCCGCGAGATGCGGTTCGCGGACAACACCGTCGCCGCGATCACCAGGCCGGGAAAAGTGGTCAACCACCACGCCGTGGCCACGAAGTTGCGCCCGTCGGACACCAACACGCCCCACTCGGGCGTGGGCGGCGGCGCACCGAACCCCAGAAAGCTCAACGCGGACACCGACAAGATCGCGACCCCGAACTCCAACGCCGCCATCACCAGCACCGGCCCCGACGCGTTCGGCAGCACATGCCGCGCCACAATCCCTCCCGGGCGCACCCCGCTCGCCCGCGCCGCCTCCACGTACACCGAGGACCGCACCCGCAGCACCTCCGCCCGCATCACCCGCGCGAACCCGGCCACGCTCGCGATCCCCACCGCGATCGCGATCTTCGTCGTCCCGAAACCCAACGCCGTCACCAACGCCAGCGACAACAACAACCGCGGGATCGCCTGAAGCACGTCCACCACACGCATCACCACGTCGTCGAGCCACCCGCCGAAGAACCCGGACAGCAGCCCCAGCGCCCCACCGACCACCAGCGCCACCGCCACCGCCACGAACGTCGCGCGCAGCGACAGCGAACTGCCGTACACCACCCGCGCGAACACATCCCGCCCGAGCTGATCAGTGCCGAACAGGTGCTGCGCGCCCGGCCCTTGGAGCTTGTCGCGCGGAGTGCCCGTGAGCGGATCCTCACTCGTGAACAGACTCGGGACAGCGGCCGCGAGCAGCACGAGCACGAACACCAGCCCCGACAGCAACAACCCCGGCCGGCGCACCACGAACCGCACGTGCCCGCGCGCGGCAGGCAACACATCACCCACGAAACCGGCAGCCATCCTCGTCACACCGCCCTTCCCACCCGCGGATCAAGCACCGGGTACAGCACATCCACCACCAGCCCCACCACCACGAAGGTCACCGCCGCGAGCAGCACCACGCCCTGCACCATCGCCAAGTCCTGGTTGTCCACGGCAGCCGCCGTCAGCCGGCCGATCCCCACCCGCGAGAACACCGTCTCCACCACCACGGATTCGACCAGCACGTTGCCCGCCACCACGCCCGCCAACGTCAGCGCCGGCAACGACGCGTTGCGCAACGCGTGCCGCACATGGATCCGGACCCGGCCCACCCCCTTCGCGCGCGCCGTGTCGATGTAAGGCTGCGCCAACGCCGTGGTCATGCTCTTCGCGAGCACCTGCGCGATCATCGCGCCCGCCGGCAACGCCATCGTGATCGCCGGCAACACCAGGCTGTCGAAACCCTCGTTGCCGATCGCGGGCAACAACCCCCACTGGAACGACACCACCTGCACGAGCAACAACCCCACCCAAAAACCGGGCATCGAGATCCCCACCGCGGGCAGCGACAACAACACCTGGCGCAACGCCCGCAACCGCGTGAACGTCGCCGCCAGCGCGAGCGAGACCCCACCCACCACCGCGAGCACCATCGCGAACACGGTCAACTTCACCGTCTCCGGCAGCGCGTCCGCGATCGTGCGCGCCACCGGCGCACCCGTCTGCGCCGACTCGCCCAGATCACCGGTCAACGCGTTGCCCAACGCGTGCGCGTACTGCGTGTACAGCGGATCGTCGAGCCCGTTCGCCGCCCGCACCGCCGCGAGTTGCTCCGGCGTCGCGGTGCTCTCCAAACCACCCAGCTTGATCGACAACGAATCGCCGGGCAGCAGGTACAACACCACGAACGACACCGTGAACGCCGCCCACAACACCACGACGGCCTGCACCAGGCGCCGGATCAGATAGCCCCGCATCAGCTCGACACCCACGTGTCGTGGAACTGCAACCGAGACGACGCCTCGAAGGTCAGCCCGTGCACCCTCGCGCCCAGCGCGTGCACCTGCGAGAGCTCGAACAGCGGGACCACATACGCTCGGTCCACGACGATCCGCTGCGCGTCACCGATCCTCGCGGCGCGCAGCGCCGGGTCCAGGTTCTGCGCCTGGTCGTCGAGCACGTTGTCCAACTCGCCCGCCGCGACGTTGAGACGGTTGCCGGTCCTGGTGCCGAACAGGGTGCGCAGGATGTCCGCGTCCGAGCGGGTGACGTTGTAGTACGCGAAGTCGTAGTCGCCCGCCGCCTGCACCTGCTGCTGCTCACCGGTGGCCAGCTTGCGCAGCTTGAGCTCCACACCCACCTTGCGCAGCTCCTGCTGGACCAGTTCGAGTACCGACTGGCTCGCGTTGAACAGCGGCGCGAAGATCACGTCCACGCTCAGCCGGCGCCCGTCCTTGACCCGGATCCCGTCCCGGCCCGGCTTCCAACCCGCCTCCTCCAACAGGCGTTCGGCCCCTTCGGGGTCGTGTCCCAACCCCGCGGACAGGTCGACCCAGCCGGGCGTGACCGATGCCAACACGGACGTGGCGGCCTTGTACTTGGGAGTGAGCACGGTCTGCGCCAGCTCGGGCCGGTCCACCGCCTTTTGGATCGCCCGCCGTACCGCCTCCTCGGCCAGGATCGGCCGTGCCACATTGGCCTGAAGACCGAAGACCACACCCGGGTTGGGCCGGGTGAGCACGGTGTAGCCGGATTCGAACCGCGCCTCGTCCTGCGGCTGGACGTCACTGATCCCATCCACCTGCGCGGACTCCAAGCTGCCCGCGCGCACCCCCGACTCGGGCACGATCTTGAACACGAGCTTGTCGAGATACGCCTCGCCCGGGTGCGCGAACAGCGACGAACCCCACGTATATCCGGACCGTTTGGCCAACTCGACGCCCTGGTTCGGCTTGTAGGAGCGCACAGTGAACGGCCCCGAACCGACCAGGTCGCCTTGGCACCGCTGTTCGGGCGTCTTGGCGATGGTCGCCGAGGACAACAGGCCCAGCGACATCGTGGAGGTGGCCTGGAGGAACTGCGCGCTGGGCGCGCCGAAGTCCACTCGTACGGTGCCCGGTTCGAGCACGGTCGTGCCGATGTATCCGGTCAGGTAGCTGCTCGCAATGGTGGCTTTGGCGCCGAGCGCGACGATCCCGTCGAGGTTGGCCTTGACGGCGGCGCCGTCCAGTGGGGAGCCGTCGGAGAAGGTCACCCCCGGGCGCAGGTGGAACGTGAAGCTGGTGGCCTGCGGGTTCACCTCCCAGGACGTGGCCAGCCACGGCTTGATCTCACCGGTCCTGCCGTCCTGGTCGGTCAGCGAGTCGACGAGTTGGCGGCCCACGTTCAGGCTCGCGTTCGCGCCGAACTGCTGCGGATCCAGGCAGGTCGGGTCGGCGGCGAGTGCGAACGTCAGGGTGCCGCCGGGCCGCGGCGGTCCCGCCTCCGCGACGACCACGCTCTTGTCACCGCCGGCGCCGGAGCACGCGGCGGCCACCAGGGCGAGGGAGGTCACGGCCGCGCCGGCCGCGACGGCCGCGCGCAGTCTTCGTATCGGGGCGGCAGCAGCGGGTGCGGGGGATATCGAAAAACGCATGGGAATCTCCGGGCATGACGAATTCACGCGCCGGCGCGCGGAATTCGGGCAGGGGATATCCATCGGTTCGCACGGACGAAACCCGTGCGCGGACAAGCGCATGGGAAAGGGCCTCGGACGGGCGTGGACGCGCCTATACGGCGGAGCCGCCGAGAATTCGGTGGCGCGCCGCAGGGCGAACCGACGGTACGAAAGTGGGGAAACGGCGGGCGGACGCGCGACCGCGGATCACGGGGGATCGGCGGTTACGGTCCGGCGGCGGAGCAGCCCGATCCGCAGGGGTCAGCGGGCGCGACAGGCCGAGCTGTGCAGCCGGCCGAAATCGACGTGGCGGCGCGTGCACAGGGGCGTGCGCTGCCGGTGCGCGGCCGCGCCGAAGGGCGCGACGACCTCGACGCGCGGGGAGGAGATCCCAGGCGCGGAGGCGGTGACCGGCACCACGGAGGTCATGACGTCCTTCGATATCGATCAACGGAAACATGTGACGGCGAGAGCCTAGCGAGTCTCCCGCCGTCACAACAAGTGGCATTTCCACTTTCCGGCCCCGGGCGGCTGAAAACAGTTGCCGAAAGCTGACCGAGAACCGCCCGACCGCAGGCCGTAGGCAGCAGCCGTAAGCAGCTCGAAAGCCGTCCGAAAACCGCCCGACCGCAGACCGAAAACCACCCGACCGCAGACCGAAAGCGGCCTGACCGCCGACCTGAAGAAGCC
>NZ_WWJX01001533.1 GCF_009865215.1 Streptomyces sp. SID3343
GCTCGCGTCCTGGGTACGGTGCTCTGCTTTGAGCGTGGCGCTCGCGTCCTGGGTACGGTGCTCTGCTTTGAGCGTGGCGCTCGCGTCCTGGGTACGGTGCTCTGCTTTGAGAGCGGCCCTCGCGTCCTGGGTACGGTGCTCTGTTTGGAGAGCGGTGCTCGGGTCTTGAGTGTGGTGCTCTGTTTTGAGAGCGACGCTCTCGTCTGTGTGTGGTGCTCTACTCACGGAGGACCGCTCGCCTTTGCGTGTGTTGCCCCGCTTCGCGAGCGGTGCTCGCGTCTGAGTGACGTGCGCGCTTCCTAAAGGGCGGTGTTTAGCTGGGTGTTGGCATGCGATGCTCTGTTTAGAGAGCGGTGCTCTCGTCTGTATGCACTGCTCTCGTTTGCGTGTGGGTCGTGCCATGGGGTCGCTCGCCTCTGAGTATGCTGCTCCACTTCGTGAGCGGTGCTCGCGTCTGAGAGTGGCGCTCTGTTTAGGGAAGGCTGTCTGCCTCCGAGTGCGACGTTCTGCCGAGTGCCCTGAGCCCTGAGAGCCCGGGTGCCCGGCGCCCGGGTGCCCGGCGCCCGGCGCCCGGCGCCCGGCACCCCTGCGCCCCTGCACCTACTGCTCGAGATTGCGTGCGGTGATCTGCTTGGAGAGCGGTGCTCTCGTTTAGGAACAGTGATCTGTAATCTGGCAGACTGGCCGCATGACCGGAGCCCCCCGCACGGCGCGCGCACGTGCCAGAGCCGAACTCACCAACGAGATCAAGGATGCCGCCCGCAGGCATCTCGCCGCCGAGGGAGCGCAACAGCTCTCGCTGCGTGCGGTGGCTCGCGAACTCGGCATGTCCTCGTCCGCGCTCTACCGCTACTTCCCCAGCCGGGACGACCTACTGACCGCCCTGATCGTGGACGCGTACAACGCTGTGGGCGAACGGGTCGAGCGCGCTGTCGCCGCCACCGCTGCCCCCGAGAATCCACGCGCGGCCTGGCGCGGCCTGTGCGACGCGGTGCGGGAGTGGGGACGTGCCCATCCACACGAGTACGCGCTCGTCTACGGCTCCCCGGTTCCCGGGTACAAGGCGCCGGAGGAGACGATGGCCCCCTTCGCTCGCGTGCCGTACGCGCTCCTGGGCATCCTGCGCGACTCCGGCCAGGACTTCGTCCGCGCGTCCGGTGCGACCGCGTTGCCCAAGCCGCTCGCGGCGCAGTTCAAGGCCGTCGTCGCCGCCGCCGGCCTCGATGTGCCGGCTCCGGTCCTGGCTCGCGCGATGATCGCGTGGACCGGCGTATGCGGCGTCGTGAGCTTCGAACTCTTCGGCCAACTCGCCGGCAGCGCCGACCCGGCCGACTCGTTCTTCGCCTACGCGGTCGAACGACACGCCGATCTGCTCGGACTGGCCTGACCCGTGGGCCGGTTGTCCCGTGCCCAGGTGCTCGACGCAGCGCTCGCGGTGGCCGATCGCGACGGCGTCGCCAAGCTGTCCATGCGGCGGATCGGCGCGGAGTTGGGCGTCGAGGCGATGACCCTGTACCACTACGTCCCGAACAAGGACGCGGTCCTCGACGGCCTCGTCGAGCGCATCGTCGAGAGTGTCGCCCCGCAGCCGACCGGTTCGCGTTCGGGGTGGCTGCGTGACTTCGCGTTCGCGTTCCGTGCCGAACTGCTGCGCCACCCCGCGATCGTCTCGCTCGTGGCCACCCGCCCGGTGGCCACGCCGGCGGCCTTGGCCTCCGTCGAGCGGGCCGTCGCGGCTTTGGCGGCGGAGGGCCTGGCGCCGCTGCGCGCGTTTCAACTGCTCAACGCTGTGACGACGTTCGTGATCGGCCACACGCTGGCCGAGATGGACGTCGACCCGAGCCCGCCTCTGCGCCGCGAGGCTGGGCCGGCCCTCGAACTCCCCTGCTACAACGAGGCGTTGAGGGCCGGCCTCGGTACTCGCGCCGATCACGACGAGCGCTTCACGCTCGCGGTGGCGGCTCTTCTCGCCGGCTTCAGCTGAGGGCGTGTCCACCTGCCGTGACGGGCCCGACCGCCTCTACCGGCGGCGCCTGGTGTGACGGTGCCCAGCCCCTGTTACGCCCGGGCCAGGACCACCGCCGTCCCGTACGCGCAGATTTCCGTACCGTTGCCGGCGTCGGTGACGTCGTAGCGCATCGCGAGGACCGCGTTCGCGCCGCGGCCGCGGGCCTGCTGGACGAGGCGTTCGGCGGCTTCCGTACGGCTCTGGACGAGGGTCTTGGTCAGGCCGCGCAGTTCACCGCCGACCATCGACTTGAGGCCGGCGCCGAGTTGGCTGCCGATGTTGCGCGAGAGCGCACGGTCAGGCCGAACACCTCACCGATCACCCGCTCCACGCGGTAGCCGGGGACGTCATTGGTCGTGACGACCAAGACGCCCGGATCGTTCGGCGCGCCGCCGTACTCGTCGAGATCGCTCATCTCGGCCTCCTGCTCGGTGTTGCGTGGCCTGACACTCCTGTACAGGTGGCCGGGCGCGCGGATTCGCACAGGTACGTCACCGTTTCGGCCCAGGCGAGGCACCGTACCGTCGCCAGGTGCGAGATCGGGCCGAATCGGCCGGCGGGGCAACGTCGCCGTGGCTGTCGTCTATGGCTCGCGCCGACCCACGGCGGCCGGCCCGCACCGCCCCACGGCGGACCCGTCGCCCCGGAGGACCTTCGTGCATCGACCATCGTCCACGTCACCATCGACTGCGCGCCGATCCCTACAGGCTCGCATCGTTCTGAAGCCGGGCGCCGGGTGCTCCGGTCCGCCGGGAGGCCAGTCACGACGACCCGGAGGCGCGCTTCGACGTTGCGGAGGGACCCGGTGCTCTTCGTCCAGGTGCCCGAGGTCGAAGCCGGCAAGAACCGGCTGCACCTCGACCTTCGCCCGGACGGGCCACGCGGGCAGAGAGGTAGATCGGCTCATCTCGCTCGCCGCCCGACTCGTCGACCACCGGCGCAACCCCGAACTTCCCCCGATTGGGCCGCCCGGCTGCCGATGCCAGATTCTTGACGCTGCCTTACGCCGTAAGGCACGCTGCTCACACGCTGATCCTTACGGTGTAAGGCAGGGTCGAAGGAGATGACATAGATGCTGCTCGGCGTGATCGCGCGACGGTTGAACGACGGTGTGGACTACGCCCGATTCCGCGAAGCCTGGCTACCCGACGAGCAGTTCGAGGGTGACCCGCGTCGCGTTGTGAGCGCGATCAACCTCGAAGACCCGCAGGAACTCGTCACCGTCGCCCTCGTCGACGCCGAGGTGGGCGACATCCCCGGTTGGATGGACCGCATCGCCGCGAGTGAGCAGCGGCGGGGTGAGCGGATCAGGGGCCTGCTCGGTTCGCAACGGCTCAACGGCACGTACCGCGTCGTGGGCGACGACGACTTCGCGCGGCCGATCACCCGTTGAGCGCCGGCCCCACCGAGTATCGGCGAGCGCCAGGCGGGCCTTCGCGAACACCCGCCAGGCATCGGCGAACGCCCGCCAGGCATCGGCCAACGCCCGCCAGGCATCGGCCAACGCCCGCCAGGCATCGGCCAACGCCCGCCAGGCGTCGGCCAACGCCCGCTGCACGTGGGTGAACACCCGGAGATAAACCTGTTGTCGGGCCGAACACTCGCCCTGGTAGCTTCGCCTCGTGGCGAAACTGAACCAGATCATCGCAGTGGAGAAGGGCGTCAAGACCAAGTCCTTCCAGGAACTGACGGATGCTCACCAACGAGTCCAGAAGGGCGCGTTGCTGTCCGGCATCTCGCGTACTTACCAGCCCAAGGACGAAGAGGGCGAGCAACTTCCGTCCGAGTCGACCCGGGTCCAGGTCAAGGGCGAGGAGGTGCTGCGCACCGTCGCCGCTACGCTCACCCGGCTGTTCGACGTGACCGGTACGAAGGACTGGGCGAACTGCGAGGCCCGTGCGGACGTCGTCGTCGACGGTGCGCCACTCGTGCGCGATGTCCCGGTGTCGTACCTGCTGTTCCTCGAGAAGCAGCTCGTCGACGTGCACACGTTCGTGCGCAAGCTTCCGGTGCTCGACGCCGCCGAGACCTGGACGCTCGACCCCTCGACCGACTCGTGGCGCACCGAGCCCGTGCGTACCGTCCGAACCAAGAAGGTCCCGCGCAACCACGTCAAGGCCGAAGCGACCGAGCACCATCCGGCGCAGGTCGAGATGTACTTCGAGGACATCGCCGCGGGCTACTGGACCACGGTCAAGTTCTCCGGGGCGCTTCCGGCCCGCCGCGTCAACGAACTCGTCGACCGGGTCGAGAAGCTCCAGCAGGCGGTGAAGTTCGCCCGCGAGGAGGCCAACGGCTCCGACGTGACGGACCGTCGGATCGGCGACGCGGTCTTCGGCTACATCCTCGGCAACGGCCAAGGCGGGTAGCCTCAAGGAATCCCCCGGCCGGAGGGCCGTGGGGTGCGCGATATGCGCAAGCTGAAACTGAAGCTTGTCGTGACGAACGCGGGTAACGGTGAAGGTTCGAGTCCTTCCCCCGGCACCACATGTCGGGGTGGCCCAATCGGTAGAGGCAGCCCGCGTATCAATCTCAGACTCTCGCTCCAGACTCAGCATCGCCGCTCATCGCCGGATCGATCGGACCGGGCTCCGGTCGTCTGTTGCTGGTTCGAATCCAGCCCGGGCCGCTCGCGGCCTGGTAGCTCAACGGGAGAGCGAGACGACTTTGAATACGACTCGGATCCTTAAAAGTGCCGGCGTGTCGACAGAGCGGCACATCGGGCTTCCGCGGGCGGGCTAGGCCCGCGGAGGCCCACCAACTTCGGGACCGAACACGCGCGTTCTCCGGTCGCGGGCGGACGAGTAACCGAGCAGCCGGGCAGGTTGCGCAACCGGGCTGGTAGAGGCCGGGCAAGTGAGAAGCAGGGCGCGCGAGTTCGAGTACGCCCCAATTTCGCCCGGACACTGTCCCGACCCCCTGACTGAGACTCGACTTTCGCCATCTCCCCTCACACTCGGTGGACTTCGCATCCCTCTCGATGCGACACCCGGCTGGCCCCGTGCGGTTCCACAGCGACAGGCGCAGCTCTTCGGTGGGCCCGGTCACCGCGACGGTCGCCGGTGCCACCTCCGGGACGGCGCGCGGACTATCGGGTCAGATGTACTGCGTCCACGCGGTGTTGTGGTTGTCCGGGACGATCGCGATGTTCACCGGCAGGTCGCTCACGAGCTTGGCCGCGGCGAGGGCCTTGAGCAGGTTCGGCGTGGGTGGAGCGCCACCCGGTGGAGCGGCCCGCCGTTGCCCCGCGACGAACGCGGCGGCGGTTCGGGCACGGGCCGGGCGTTCGGGCGGGCGGATTCCAGTACCTACGGTCACCTGTCGATGCACGCTGCCGAGGTGTGCGAGGAGGTCGCGCAGCAGCCGGTTCGGGCAGGTCGGCAGCGGCGCGTCGAGGCCGACTCGCTCGGCTGCGCGCACGAACAGCCCACCGTCGGAGCGGAGCGTTTCGAGAGTTTCGAGACGAGTCGTCATGGCCGTCCGCTCACGTCCGCACGCCGAGCGAATGGGCAACAGAGTGATCGATTCACGTTCGCTTGCGGTGCCGTTCGGTGCCGGTCGAGGCGCTGTCGGGGCCGTTGCCGGTGCGCTCTGTCACACGCATGGGTGACGAAATCAGGCGGCTTGCCCGAGTCGCCACAAAGAACGCCTTCGATCCTTCGGCGCCACCTATGCTGGGTGCGATGGGTGGCTTCGGTGTGTATGTCGTCGCAAGATCGGCGTGGCCTTTGTTGGAACTACCGGCCGTACAGCAGGCCGGAGGCGAGCCGGAATGGTCGGCCCGCGACGGCGACTGGCAGATTCTGCTGCTCTCCTGCGGCCTCGACCCCGGCCCGTCGCTGATGGCGGATACCGGCGCGCCGGTCTTGACCGCCGACATCGTGTCCGGCCACTTCGCGATGATCGACGCCCAGAGCCCCCGCGGTGGCGACATCTGGCACTGCGCCCTTGCCCCGCACGCGGCCAGGTCGTATGCCCTGGCCCCGGATCTCGGCCCACCACCGGAGGACGTCCTTCCGCACGCGCTGGGGTGGGCACGGGAAGCGGGCATCGTGCCCGACGCATCCGCACTCGACGCGATCCTGCGCACCGAGGGGACCCCTGACGATCTGCTGCGGGCGTTCCTGGCGGCTTTGGGGTTCAGATTCGTCGAGGTACCCGTGTGATGCGGCCTTCTGCGGCCTGACGCGCTTTACGCGGCTCGACGCGGCTGCTGACCTGGCTGCTTTTGTCCGACCCGACCCGGGCGTGCGGGCGGGCGGCGAGATCGTGACAGACGACGGCCGCGGGCCGGTGTCGGTGGGGACATGTTGAATGGGAGGATGGCTACTCGACCCGCCCGCGCCAACATCGAGCCCGTGTCGTCCACCTCGCCGAATCCGGACGAGGATCTCGTAGTGCGCGACGAGGACTGGTACGGCCGGGAGTTGACGGAGGAGCGATTCACCCGCTGCTCGTTCCTGGACACCGACTGGACCGAGGTCGTCGACGAGGGCGCGATCTTCGATACGTGCACGTTCGCGGGGGTCAAGTTCAACGCGTCGGTACACACCGGGGCGGCGTTCACGAACTGCACGTTCAAGCGGTGCACCTTCTTCGACACCAAGTTCACCGACTGCAAGATGGTCGGCAGCGTGTTCCGACAGTCGACCTTCACGCTGTTCGAAGTGACCGGCGGCGATTGGTCTTTCGTCGGTCTGGCGGGCGCCGATCTGCGCCAGTCGACGTTCGACGGCGTGCGGATGCGCGAGGTGGACCTCACGGCCGCGCGGCTGGAGAAGGCGACCTTGACGGGGTCGGACCTGTCCGGCGCGATGTTGCACGGCGCCAACTTGACGGGCGCGGACCTGCGCGGGAGCGACCTGTCCTCGCTCGACTCGCTGACGGTCGAGTTCAAGGGCGCGACGATCAACCCGGAGCAGGCCGCAGTCATCGCGTCGACGTTGGGATGGAATGTGGTCTGAAGCGTTGCGTGGACGGGCACAGAGACGAACCGGCCTTGCCGGCATCGGCGTTCAGGTCGTGGGCACTACCGAGCCCGACGAAAACCACGCTGGGGGCCGTGGGGTGAGGAGCGGGCCGGACGTCGCTACGCGCGCACCGAGTCCGGGCCGGTGCCGGTTTCGATGATGGCCGGGACGGTCTCGTCGAGGTCGCCGGCGGTCGCGTCGGGTCGGGGGAGTCGACGCCGGGCCGGCCGTCTACCCGAGTTCGCTTGCGGGCGCCGATGATTGCTCCGGTGACGCCCCGCGTTGAAGGGCGTCAGGCGACGGCCATCTCCCACGTTTCCGACGTGGTACTGGACGCGATCATCGTCGCGCTGCGGCTGGACACCGACGAACCTGCGTAGGCGCGCGACCTCGTCGGGGCCGGCCGGCGGGTCGCCTACCTGTTTGTGGACTCCGACCGCTTGCCAGGACGACCCGTCGTTTACGGCGTTGGTCGACGAACCGGACGAGTACGTACACGGCCGGGCCCGGTCGCCGTCGGAGGCACGTTGCGGATTCGGGGGCGGGCGGCGCCGAGGGCTCCGTCGGGGTAGGGGCCGGGGCCGGGCGTACGCAAGGGTTGGGGCGGAACCGTCGGAACCACCGGAACCACCGGAACCGACGGCGGTGTTCAGGCTTGAGGCGAGGGGATGGCCTTTGGTGAAGTCGGATGAGTTTTCTTGATGATTTGATTTCGGAAAAAAGCCGCTCCTCGAGGTGGCCTCGTGGGTGGAGTGACGAGTGATTCCCGTGGGGCGCAGTGACGCCGGTACGTAGTCCGGTCGGGACGTAGTGATTCCAAATCATCGCAACATCGGACGTTGAGATGTCGGTGGTCGAGGATAGCCTTCGTTTCCCGAAAGTAACGGGGTGGCGGAATGGGTGGCGCTCGAACGTTCGAGCGGTTTTGGTAGCGGGCTTCGAAACTCACCATGATCAAATTCCTTGCATATGCAATCCCGCCATTAACTCGAACGAGTGAAGCTCGGAGTAGAGGGGTCACCTTCCTCGGAGGACGGCCATGCGGAGGGCGATCGTCCGGTCGGGAGCCTTCCGGTCGCCTCGGTGGCACGCCTGAGCTGGTACGGGACAGATTCGATCGCCAGTTGTTAAGTGTGACTATCGCTTGGCGCTTCCGGGGTGGAGTGCGATGGACTCTCATGCTCGCCGGAATGCCCACTTGCAGGAAAATCCTGGGATGCCCCACGAGTACGTGGTGGATCCTGATAGTTTCGGGCAGAGAAGAACCCCGAGCCGGTGGTGCTAGCCACGGCCCGGGGCCTCAGGTTCGATCGAAACAGGATTACATGTTCGAACGATTTCGTCGCCGGATTACTCATCAACCCGTGACAGTTCCCGAATGTATCATTCCTGCGTTTCGATTTCCGAAAACTCGCGGAATCGAGATTTGGAAGCTTCCCCTTGTGGCTGAGCGCCGTACCGCCGCCGACGCCCGCTCCGTGAGTGGCCACCTTCGGCGGTGCGGTCGATCCGGCGAGAGTCGACAGTCCCGTGGCCGACGCCCGCATGGTGGGGTTGCTCACCACTCGTCGCTTGTCGCTCGCCGACGGAAGCGGCCCGCCCCATCTCTTCCAGCGTGCGCCATGCGCATGGCCGTGCACACACGGAGTAATCCCAGCCCAACGGAGGAAGTCATGAGCATTCCCCTCCACGGCCCAGCGGCGTGGTGCGCACTTCGCGGTGGCGAACTCCTTCTGTGCACGGAGGCCGGACGGAGCGGGGGCTACCGCGACGACAGGCGTCGGGGCAGTGCTCGGCAGGCCCGTGACGAGCTCCGACTGGAGAGCGGTACCGTACTCGCCCCGCGCCGAGAGACACGTTTCCGCGACACCGCCGAGCGCCTGGACGTCGACGCGTTCCGAGCCGTGTCGTGCGGTGAACTCGTGCCGGGCCGTGCCCGAACCGGCCTGCCGCGTGGGGCGAATCAGCCGTCGGCCGAAACGGTGTACCGGGCGTTGCGCCAACGCGCCTGCACGGGCACGGGCACGGGGCCGTTGTGGTCGAGCAGTCGTATCGGGGCCGCCGTCCGGTTCCGACTGCTCGTCGAGGAGGAGCGCCCGCGATCGTCATCGGGCACGGGGAGGGACCGCGAGTTCGAGAGGAAGCCACGATGATCACACCGCACCGTCCACGTGCGGCGGGACGTGCCGGTGGTCCGGAGGCGCGGCCCGGGTCCTCGCCCGACTTCACGGCCTTCCGGTTGCTGCACGAGGAGCACTACCGGCAGTACGTGCGGGCTCGGATCGGTGGTGGGGACGTGGGTAGAGGCGGGAGCGCGGGCGTTTCGGGGGTTGGGCCGGAGCTCGGTTCCGTCGTGCGTGCCGGCTCCGGTGCGGATGTCGGTGCCGGTTCCGATCGCGGTTTCGACGTCGGTTCTGTTGTGGGTTCTGCTGTTGGTTCGGATGGTGGCATCGTTGTTGATCCCGGCGTTGACCCCGTTGTTGGTCCCGTTGTTGATCCCGGCTTTGGTTCCGGTACGGGTCCCGGGTCGATGTCCACTGTGGAGCGCGGTGTGCGTCACATCGTGGACGGCGTATTCGACGAACTCGCCGAAGGGTGGGCCGAGTTTCTGCGGGGGCCCAACCCGCGCCGGCGGGCGTGGGAGATGCTGCGGGTAGCGGTGGCCGGGGTAGCGGCGGCCCGGGGAGGGCCCGATACGCGCGAGTCGGGCGGGCGTGTCGACGCGCTTCACCGGGTGCTGCCGTCGGCGCAGGCCGACGCCGTCCTCGTGCACTATCGCCTCGGCTTGACGCTCACGTCGGCGGCCGACCTCATGGGCACGGAACCGTCCGCGGTCGCCTTGGACCTCGTACTGGCCGAACGCGCCCTCTCCTCGGCGGCGATCCGAGAACTGGAACGTCCCTCGGGAGAGTGAACCGTCGATCACGCGCCCCGACGCGACCCGGTCCCCCACCCCGCGTGCTCCGAAAGCCTCGTCTCCGTAAGGGACTTCCTTAGCCTCGGCGGGTCCCCGATGCCCGGCGACACGCCTAGCATGGGCGGGTCGACAGTGGGCGCGTCCCGACCGGGCGCGGACTCGAGGGGGACGACCAGTGGGCGACGGCGAGAGAATCATTTCTCACGGCATCGATGTCAACACACCGAGCGTCGCGCGAATGTACGACTGGTATCTCGGCGGCACCGACAACTACGTCGCCGACCGCCGGGCCTGCCGGGAACTGCTCGAAGTCGTGCCCAACACCCAGGCGTTGGCCCGCAACAACCGGGCCTTCCTGCGCCGGGTGGTGCGCGTACTCGCCGCGGAGTACGGCGTCCGCCAGTTCCTGGACCACGGATCCGGTCTCCCCACCCAGGACAACGTGCACCAGGTCGCACAGGCGGTCGACCCGAGTTCGCGAGTCGTCTACATCGACAACGACCCGATAGTCCTGGCCCACGGCCGAACGCTGCTCGACGCCAACGACGAAACGGCTGTCATCCAGGCCGATATGACGGACACCAAAGCCATTTTCGGCCACGAGGACGTTCGGCGGTTGATCCGGCTCGACGAGCCGGTCGCGGCGTTGTTCGTGTCGGTGGCGCACTGCATTCCCGACGAGGACGATCCCGCCGCGATGTTCCGCAGGGTCGTGGACATACTGCCGTCGGGCAGTTTCATGGTGGTGTGCCAACTCGTCAGCGATCGTGCGGACATTCGGGACCACGTCACGGAGTTCATGCGCGAGGCGACAGGCAACACGTGGGGACGGGTGCGGGAGGCCCACGACGTGCACGCCTATCTCGAAGGCTTGGAGATCATGCCGCCCGGCCTGGTCGAGGTCTCGGAATGGCGACCCGACGCCCAGCCGCGCTTCGAACAATCCGACGAGTGGCAGGAGTTCGGCGGGCTCGCACGGATTCCGTGATCGGCATGCCGTGAGCGGGATGCCGTGAGTGGGGCGCTGGGAACGGGAAGCGGCAGTCGGGGCGTGGGGCGTGGGGCGTGGGGGTCGGTGCGCGGCTGCGCGCGACGTGCGGTACGCGGGACCCGGTACCTGAGGACAGGGCGGGTCATGGTGCGTCGCATCGGGCCCGGCCTCGGCAAAGCCAGGGCAGGGTGGCTATTCGGGGTCGCGCGTCGAGTAATGGAGCTCGGCACTTCGTAGCATGGCCAGGCTGCTCCTGCGCGACTCGGCGACGGCGCGGAGCAGGTCCAGTACGTGTCGATACCGCTCCACGTCGGAAGTTCGGCTCAGGTAGGTCGCGCTTTCGATCTGCTCCAGGTACACCATTTCGGCCAAGCCACCGTGCGCGAACTTCAGCAACGTGATCGATGACGGGGGCGTGATGCTCGCGCCCTTGTCGAAGCACACCACGCGGACATGAATGCCGTCCCGCTCGGTCGCCTCGCGCAGCGCACGCATCTGGCGGGCCATCACCCGGTCGCCGCCGACAGGCCGCCACAGAATACTTTCGTCCAACAGCGCCAGCATGAGCGGGCGTTCGGGGCAGCGCAGTACCTGCTGACGCAACACGCGCAGTTCGACCCGGCGTTCGATCTCGGCGGGCGAGGCGTTGGGTAAGCCCGCCTTGATCACGGCCCGGGCGTAGTCGGGGGTCTGTAACAGCCCGGGCACGACATGGACTTCGTACGAGCGGATCTGCGTCGCGGAATCCTCCAGGCTGATCAGCCGCCTCAGCCAACCGGGTGTGACGTCACCGTACTGCTGCCACCACGCCCGCTGGTTGGCCTTGCGGAGCAGGTCCTCGATGACGGCCAGTTGGGTCTGGTCGTGGACCCCGTACGCGGCGACGAGGTCGAACACGTCACGGTGTTTTGGCGGGCTCTCGCCGCGTTCGAGGCGACTGATCTTGGACGCGGATCCGCGGATGACATCGGCCGCCTCTTTCAACCCGAGACCGCAGTCGACGCGCAGCGAACGCAGGATCGTACCGAGGACCTTGACGGCGGCGGCAGGCTTTGCGGCGTCGTCGTAGGGCCCGGCAGCGGTCGGGGACGGTGCGTCCGAGCGGGACGGAGAAGGGCGAGGCGACCACGGATCGTCGGAGAGTGCGGCGGACATGCGAACTCCAGGACTGGGCGGCGTCGAGCGTCAGTATCCCAAACGCAACCTCACGCGTCCGCCGGTCGCTGCACGAGACCGACGCGGTCTCGATTCCCCGTCTCCCTGTCTCCCGGTCGGGCTTGAGCCCTATTCGATCAACCGATCGAACTCACCGGCCTTGGTAGCCGCGAAGAACGCGGTGATCTCGGCAGCCGAGTAGACGAGCGCCGGCCCCTGCGGATCCCGCGAGTTGCGCACCGCGACGTCCCCGCCGGAGAGGGCGGCAAGCTCCACACAGTTGCCGGTTGCCGTGCTGGCACTGCTCTTGATCCACTCCGCAGCGCGGAACGACGCCGCCGGTGCGCCGCTTCGGTATCGATTCATGGTGACCCTTTCCTCCCGAGTGAGCGCACCCCCGGGTGAGGCGCGCGGGCTTTCCCCTGTCTCCATGCAAAGCCATGTGCAATTGCATGGCATCAATCTCTCGGAATGCTAGCCATGCACGAGCGATTGCGAAGTCCCCCGAAAGAGTGGGCCGTTCGGGGCAACGGGCGCGTTTGGGCGCACGGTGGCGTTCGCGTGTGAGCGGGGCGTGCGCCGGGTCTGGCGGGAGGTGAACGGCGGCCATGGGGAATCGAGGCGCCGGCAGCCCAGCCGGCCGGAGGGGGAGCCGGGCCGGATGCCGCACGCGCCCCCGAATGCGGGCGCTGGGGCGGCGAATCACACAGCACGAGCCGAGAATTGCACGGAGGTCCGGCTTGTCCGGCCTTGGCGAGCGGCGCGAGTAAACGGCGGCTGGACCGCCGGACACACACCGGAGTGGGCGCGTCGACCACGTCCGTCGACACGTCCGGGAGAGGCTCGCGTTCCCGGACCACATGAGCGGCCGCCGACGCTTCGAACGCTACCGGCACCGCATCGGCACAGCGTGCCCTCGGCATCGACATCGTCGCGGACTCGGCAACAAAGCCATGCCCTGTCGGCACGCCGGTAGGCGGAAACCGTCTCGGCCCTCGGCGATTCCCCCGCCCGTAGACGACGGGCGGGCGGTCTCTCCGGACGCACGTCTCGGATTGACCACACGTTCCGTATGCACCCCACGTCTCCGGCGGCGGTCCGACCGTACGTCTCGGCCTACACAGCGACGCACTCGCAAAAACCGGCGAATGCGGACGAACGTGGCCGCAGGTACGGCGTGGCAGAGCCAGAACAGCAGTTCCGTGGTCAACGCCTCGCCATGACGGTCCGCCGGCCGCACGACCGCTGTCGGGAGGTGCACGTGCTGCTCCTCGGGCGCCCGCGGTCGAGTCCCTACTCGACCGGATGAGCCGATCGATGCCTCGTCGCGCCTCGGCGCCTGACCGTGTGGCCGCGCCGGCGCCCGAGCGCGGCGGACTCTTGGCAGCCATGCCGAGTTTCGTGCCGACGGCCGAGGTCCTCACGAGCCAACTGGGTCTCACCCTTCCCGGCAAACGCCGGGGGACCGCTCTGCCGATTCACCAGGCACGGCTCCTGGCGTTCGACCCAAAAACAAGAGAGGCCGACTGCCGCACCACTGGACGGCACGACAATCACCGCGTCGCGGACTGCGGCGTGCTCGTCCCTCTCGACACGGTCGTCGGCCGCGGGAAACCCACAGCACCGGCGACCCTGGGCACCGGAGTACGGGCACACTCCCACGTCCACGCGCTGTGCAGAGTCCGCCCCATCCGCGAGAAACGAGTGCCCGGCCGAAACCCGGCAAAGGCTGCCACCCTGGCCGAGGAACTCCCCGCCACCCCGGAAGCCGACGTCCGCGCCGTACCGACCTACGCAGGAGCCCTCGCCGGCGCGGTCATTGCCGCCGCCGCAGCAACCCACGCACTCGAACCCGCGATCCACCGCGACTGGCTGACCCCGGGCGTACACATCACCTCAGCAGGCTTCAACCAGCCCGCCCGCGCGAACTCGACGAGGTCACCATTGCCGACCCCTTGATATACGTCGAATCACACAGAACTAGGCGAACTATGTGGTCGCGTGTTGGACGAGTACTTCCGTACGAGGAACCGGATTGCCGCGACACGGTGAGCGGGTTATTCCGGGCCACCAGCACGGTCGCTCGCATGCACGATGCCGTCCTAACTGTTGAGAGAACGTCAAGGCCCGCCCTATCTAGCTCTCTTTCGAGGTGAGAGGCGACCGTTTAATTAATGATCTGCAGTTCGCCGATCCGTGCGTTTGTTGAAGTGGTTCCGAGCATGTCCGGCAGGGCGTGAACGACGCCATCATTGCCTACGTAGTTGGCACTCCAATGGACAGTGGCTGTGACGGTGAATCGATCATTTGGTTTTCCCATCGAGGTCGACTTGTACTGATGTCCACACGTCTCGGAACTGGCCCCTTTGCGTAAGGGGTCGTATTTCGTGCCGGGGTCCGTACACGTTACGGTCGTGCCGTCGCCCATAGACCATGTTACGTAGGAAGAGAAAGCAGTGGCAGTCACTGTCACCTCTCGGTATGTGACTTTTTTCGAGATTCCTTCAGGCGGAGGTGACCATTGGTGCGGGTCATCGGCATCGATCCACAACCAGACCGGAAGGCCTACCAGACCTAGTTTTCCGGCTTCGGGGGTCATATGAACAGTGGGCTTTCGAAGGCGAAGTTCTGCGACCGCCCTTGCTGCGACTTCAGCATCCGTAGGGGGTGGGGGGTTGCCTCCATTTCCAACGGGGGTCGTGGTGCTGGCTCCAAGTGCGCTGAAGTCAGAGCCGCCCTGAGTGAATCCAGGTTCGGCAGTTCCGCCTCCGCTCGTGGTTCCACCGCTTCCGCTTGAGGCTCCTCCCCCGCTGCCACCGTTGGAGCCTCCAGCGCCAGGAATCTCTATGCAGATGATGAGGTCGCCACAGTTATTGACATCGTCTGCCGAAGCCGTTGGAAGGAGTAGCAAGGCGGCGAAAGTTCCGGCAGCGCACGACACAGCAGCGCCTCGCAGAATCCTCAACTTATACATAGCCCCTCCCGACTGGGCGACCTCGATCTGGACTCGAAATTAGTTAGGGCTCAGGACGGTATTCCATCGGCGGACAAGGGACGGGCGGACGCCGCGACGATTTCAATTGGCGTGCCCTTAACTGGAGGAACCTTGATTACGACCATGCCAACGTTGACCACATTTAAAGTTTTCCACGTGGTGATCTTGCCATTAAAATTTTGGAAACTTCTGCTCTGGGTGATCGTGATTGAGCTTGCTGGTCCAGCTGTCAAGCTTGAGGTTGTCCTGGTTGTGCACATCACCAACCTTCCTCCGTCCGTTGTGCGCCAAGAGGGGATCTTGTCGATATCCCGAACCTCGGTTTTAAAGGAAGCAGTGCCTCCCTTAGTCAGTACCTCCGAATCATGCTTATTGTTTTTGTCGTCCTGAACGACGGACTTCGCTTTAGGTCCCCATGCATTCTTGGTAGATCCACCGTCAAGGTAGCTCGCAAAGTCCCGACAGATTTCCACCCCGTAATCTATATTGGTCGATGCAAGGACGTTTTTGCCGTCGATTGTAGCAATCTCAGCAGCGCTCGGAAATTCTTTCCCCACGTCACTGAAAGCCAGGAAAGTCATTCTCCAAGGGCCGATTCCCCCCAACTGACGCGAAACCCCGAGAGACTCTCTGGATTGCTTTCCAATGGTTTGCCGGCCGATTGAAAGGATCCACCTGTCGCTGCCTGGCGGAGATGCCTGAGGCGGAGCAACGTGGAAATCATTATTCGCGGCCAAGTCCTCGTCGTCCGCCACACTATCGCCATATTTAAGAATGCGTTCTTGGCGTCCTTTAGAAATCTCGAGCAAAGCGCCTGATTCGATGTTCTCGAGAGCTTTGATGTCGTGAGCAGATCTCGCTTTCTTGCTTTGGTCGAAGTAGTTCTGCGAGGTGCTGATGCCTTCGGCTTCGCTGATGGCGGGCGCTGGCGTGCTTGAAGTTGGTGCGGCAGAAGGAGTCGCTGGTTCTGGGGGGAGTGGGGCGGCTGAAGATTTGGGGGCGGCCTGGCTGATTTTGGGGGTGGTGGGGGGTTTGTCTGTGGAGCAGGCGGTGGGGGCCATGAGGGTGAGGGTGGCCAGGGTTGCCAGGAGGGCTGCAGGTGTGCGGGTCTTCGGGTTTTGGGTCAAAATTGCCACCCCCGCAGCAGTTGCGATCTTCGGAGTCGGGCTCAACGGTGATCTGACGAAGCATCATTGCACTTGATCGGGTGTGTCGTAAGCGTCTTCGGAAGATCACTACAAGTAGGGGGATTGCGCCACGTGCCGGTCTCCGATTGTTGTTGTGGGGTGGGTTGTTGGGTGGGGTGGGTGGTCATCGGTGGGGCGGGAGGTCGGCGGTTTTCATGGCCCGGTCGGTGAAGGCCGAGAGGTCGGCTTGGGTGGGGCGGTGGGCTTTGGGGATCCAGGTGGGGGTGGCTGCGTCCAGGAGGTCGGCCAGGCCCAGGTGGACCCGGTCCCAGTGGATGGCGTTGTAGGCGTAGATCATTGGGGCGACCTTGGTGCGGATCGCGGTGACGTCGGCGGTTGTCAGGCCTGACGTGTGTAGGCGCGCCAGGCCGGCTGCCTGGGCTGCGGAGGTGAACTCGGTGTCCAGGAACGGTTCGAGCAGGGCTCCCCAGATGTCGGGGCGCCGGGTCGAGGGGATGCTGTTGCGGCGGCAGAAGTGCTCGGGGTCGGTGGACTGTGTGGGCGTGATGAAGAGGGTCTGACCGGTGAGGGTGCGGATCTCCGGGGGCGGGGTGGTGTGGTCGGCTTCTCGGATGGACGAGGCGGACAGCGCCGACGGGGGTGGTCTCGGAAGTGGATGTGGTCGTCGATGAAGAGTGCCTCGTGAACGGTGAGCACAGGGACATCGTCGGCTGATGGCGGTTGGATCGGAAGGCCCTGCAGCCCGTTCGGCGTCGGGGGTGTGGACCCCTCGGGTGTGTATGTCCGAGTGGTGGTCAGTGGGTGGTGGCGACCAACGCGGCCAAGCCGTGGCCCTGTTGCCATTGGCCCAGGCGGGGGCGGTCGATGAGAGCGATGCCGTGATAGGCGGCGAACCGGCGGGCTTCGTTGGTGAATCCGTGCAGTGTGACGAAGACCGGGATGTCGGCCTGGTGTTCGTGGTGGGCCGTGCCGATGAAGTGGTGCAAATCTGCGGGCAGAGCCGGGTGGTCGGTCGGGCCGCAGCGGATCAGGACCAGGCTGCCGTCGGGGAGGTACGCCTTGACGTTGGCGTCGCGGTCCAGCTGTACGGCGAGGAGGCCGTCACGGCGGCACAGGTCGGCGATCTGACATTCGAACTCGCGCTCCGACGGTTGGCCGGCGCGATGGTCGAGGGCCGAGTCGGCGACGTGTACGGCGGCGAAGAGCAGGGCGACGGTTGCTGCGGTTGCCAACCAGGTGTCGTTGCCGTTGATGCCCAGGAAGTGGAAGAGGTCGTGCAGTATGACGGCGGGGAGTGTGACGAGCAGAGTTATGGCCCAACCGCGGTATTTGGAGTAGTTCCTGGTGGGGTTTCTGGGCATACGGGATCCCTCCGTGCGGCTGCCTACGGCGGAGCGGCGGCAGCTTAGAGGGAGGGACACCCCGCCAACCACCCGAATGGATGGATGATCGATGGTTGCCGGCGCCTTGCGGGCGTGTTCCGTGGGCTGATTGCCCTTGTGGCATTGGACTTTGGCTGTGAGCGCCGGTTCCGCGTGTCAAGCGGTGTGCGGAGGGCCGTTCGGGTGACGCGACGGCTTCGACTGACCGTGGGGCTACGAAGCCGGAGGCAACTCGCGCCGGAGGCGCCACCTTTCGGCGGCCGTCACGATGTCGGCCGTCTCGACGGGACGATGGTTGGTATCGAAGTGAGTCCGTTCGACGACGAGGACCGTGGCGTTCTGGGCCAGACCGAGGATCCGGCTCTCGCGGGCGGTGGACGTTCGAGCGCCTACGTCTTCGGTGATGTGATCGATCGTCACGTCGAGGATTGCCAGCCTGGCGATGACGCCGATTCCGGCGTGTGGTCCCGATTCCGGTAGGACCACAGCGGATTTGCCAACGACGGCCATCGGTTCGCAACTCGTCAGCAGGCGTTCCGGTTGACCTGTCCCGCGGAACTGATAGTCGGTCCGGATGACGGTTTCTCCGGGCTCGATGCGCAAGCGGGTGGCGATGTCCCCGCGCGCCAACTCGGTGGTGGACGTCGCTTTGCCTGGCTCGCTCGCTTCGGGTGTGGGGAAACGCCGGAAGGGTTGGCGTGGGATCGGGCCGCGTACATAGGCCGGTGCGCCTTGACGCCCGCGTCTTGCTACGGCCGGTGTGACGTCGTACTCGGCGACGAGTCGATCCCGGCTTGGGACGTGGTGGCCGGGCGGCCAGGTGTTCGACTCGATGAGTCGTCGCAATGTGTTTGTTAGGACGAGATACGGAGCTTGATCCGGACCGGGCACGCAGGCACCTGTCTTGGCTACTCGGGTCGACAGGCCGGCGACGTTGAGTAACTGGGCCGGCGAGGATGGTTCGCTGGTTGGGTTGGAGATGTGGGGATGTGTCGTGGAGTTCTCGTTACGCACGGCATGGAGTGTGTCGGTGCGCGCGGCGTCCTCCATCCCTCACCGGTGCTCAACCTTCGTGCCTGCATCTGCCAGGCGCCGTCCGAATTTACGTTCGCCTTCCCGGCCCGGCGGCTGCCGACCTCGTGGCAGTTGTCCCGGAGGCCGTGCACGTGCGGTTTCGCCTGGAGTGTCGACTGCCGGCCGGCTGGGGCGTCGGTGCTGTGGATCCGTGTCGCCACCCACGAAGTGGAAAGCGAGTATGCAGAGGATGTGTGACTCACCATCAGCCATTCTGTCGGCACCGATCGAGCCCCGACCCGGCCGCGCATTGGTGATGTGGTGCCGGCCCCCGCAGCCGGAGTCGATTCCGCGGGCTCGGGGTGCGTTGACCGCAACCGCTGTGCGTTGGCAGGTGCCCGCGCCGCTCGTGGATCTGTTGCGATTCGCGGTTACCGAGTTGACCTCCCATGTCGTGCGGCATGCCCCTGCCGTGACCGACGCGGTGCGGGTCGTGCTCGCGGTGGGGCCGGTTCATGTCAGGCTCGATGTTGCGGACGGGAGTCCGGCTCGGCCTCGGTACTTGGGCGCGGTGGACGCGAACTGAGAGTACGGGCGGGGCTCACGCTCGTGCGGGCGTTGGTGGCCGAAGCCGACGGTACGACCGCACTCCTGCTTCGCGCGCCCGAGGCCGCGAAGACGCTGCGGATCGAACTTCCGCTGCGGTAGGGGGTTTGGGAGCCGCGACCGGGCCCGAGCCGGTTGCGGTTCGATCGCTCGGCCGTGAGGTTGGGTGATGAGGTGGTGGGGTTGGGGATGTGGGGGAGAGGTGAATCGCGCGCGGAAGGCGCGTTCCGTGTTGCTTTACGGGGGAGAGTGCGGGCCGCAGCTGTGTGCGTGGGCGAGGCGGTTCCGGCGGGATGTGGCGGCGCTGCGGCTGGTGTCGGCGTTGATGTGCGAGGGGCGTGTGGCTTGATGGGGGCGGGCGGGCCGGCCAGGACGTCGTGTGGCAGGTGGTGAAGCGATGGGGGATCGGCGGTTGCCGCAGCCGGCGGAGCGCGGATCATGACGGTGACTTGCGAATCGGCGGTACCGGTGCTGGCGCCGGCGCCTGCTCGTTCGTCGGCCGCGACCGGCGTGCGAGCCTGCGGGCCCTGGCCGTTGACCTTCGGGTTCGCCAAGTCGAGTTGCCGCAAAGCCTTGTCGATGGCGCGGTCGCCGCAGATGGCAGAGCACGGAGCGTACGTGTGTGAGGGGTGGCGCGATGCGTCTCGTGATGTTGTCCGGGACATCGCGTGGTTCGGAAGTCCGGATCTGGCAGCTCTCGCCCACGTTCCGGTTCTGGTGGGCGTTCTACGAGCGCTCGTTGGGGATCGACCATCGCGACGTTCCCGTCGGCACGCCCCACGCCCGCGACTTGCTCGCCGTGGTGGTGCACCGCATGGCCGTTGTCGCGGCGTGTTGACCTCGCAGTGAGTGGGGGATGCCCGGCGGCGTTGTGGCGAGTGGGTCGACCCGTCGGTATGTTGCCCGCTTCGCACTCTTCGTACAGGGGAGCTTCCGTGCCCGATCAGGTGCACTTCGAGTACATGCCGGCCGCCCTGCTCGCCCGGTTGGGTGAATATTCGCCCGACTGGCGGGCCGGTCGGGACGGGCTCGTCGGCCCCGGCAGCACCGGCGTTCGGCTCGTGGCGCATGGCGAGGGGCGGTACGGCCATATCGACATCGGCTTCGTGCTCAACCGCGACAAGGCGAACGCGCCGGTTCTGTTGGACTGCGTCGTCGTCCCGCCCGGGGACCCGGTCGAGGCGGTGGGCGTGGCCGCGCGGATCTGGGCCGGGTCCACGCTGCCGCCGATTCTCGAACTCTTCGCGCGGCGCGGCGAGTACGGGGCGCATGTGGGTCTGCACGACTTCGGTGGGCTGCCGGGCCGGCACGTGATCTACGGACCGGTGTTCGGGTGGGGCATCGGCGTCGGGTCGACGGAGCTGATGGAGTGGATCGCGGCGCGGCCGCTCCTGGCCGAGATCGGCGACTTGGTGGCGCCTGCGGTACAGGGGCCGCTCGACCTCGTGAAAGTCGTGGTCGGGGGCCCCGCGGGTGCCGAAGTGGTGGAGGTTCGGGTGGGTGAGCGAGCCGTCCCGGAGGCCGAGCACAGATTGCTGTCGCGGGGCTGGCCACGGCCCGCGGGCGCGTTCTTCTCGCGGTCGGTGATGCTGGTCCTCGACGCGGGGCGGCAGGACGGTTAGTGGGACGGCCTCGGCTCCGCTATCTTCTGCCGAATGAGCAGGATCCGTAAGACGGCGATCATCGTTGTGGCGTTCGTGGGCCTCGGAACGGCGGGGGTGGCCTCGGCGTACGCCATTCCGGGACGGCACCCGCAAGTACGCAAGGTCTGTCGCGTACTCGACCCCGAGGCCAAGCACACCCAGCACACCAAGCAGAGCAAGCACACCAAGCGTCCCGACCACGGCAAGTACACCGGCGCCCCGGCCGCCCGCAAGCACGGGCGGGACGGAGTCATGGGCGAGGTCGCCGACCACTACTGCGTCCCGCGCGGGCAGCACCGCGTCATCCCAAGTGGACCACCTGCAACACGGTGAGTGTGGTCGTTCGTTCGTTGAGCAACAGCACCACGATCAAGGGCCCCGTCGCTGCGGTGCGGACGATGCGATCGTCCTCGCCGTAGCGCACGGTGGCGGTGTACGGGTCACAGACCAACTTGTACAGCAGCGTTCCCCAGTGGTTCATCGCGTTCTCGGGGAACCGGTCGATGACCTCTTGGTGTTCGATGCCGATCCTCGCCCGCCACGTCACGCGGCACTGCTTTGCGCTCGGCCGCGCGAGATCCACTTGAGGACGGTCTCCTGGTCCACCTCGTCGAACTCCGGGTCGTTGCCGGTGGCCGCCACCTGCGCGGCGAGGGCGCGCGCGTGCGGCAGACCGGCGAGCAGGGTCTCCGCCGTCTGCACATAGCGGGCCAACAGGCCCGGCAGGTCCCCGATCGGGGTCAGATGCACCAGGCGTAGGAATTCGTGCCGGGCATCGGGATGGGGGAGCGCATGCGCGATGCGATCCACGGTCCACGGGTCGGAGTTGCTCACGCGGGCCTCTCTTCGCTCGAGACGAATCGCTCCTCAGGCGAAACGATCCGTGCACAGATTAGAGGCCCGGGGCAACGGATTGTGCCGGGTCGACGTGGTGACGTCCCGTCAACTGCGAGTCTTCGCAGAGCAATCGCCGCGGTTGCGGTCCGTGCTGCATCGAAGTGGCAGGCTCGGCCCGAGGTTTTGGACATCCTGGGGTTGCGGGGCGCTCGGCGCGGCGCCTGTGTCGTCCTCGTGGATCGGCGTTTGCGAGCTCGTGGTCTTGGATACATCGGGGGCGACCACGCTCGGTGTCGGGCGGTACGGCGTCGGGGGGTTCGAGGGCGGCGTCGGCTGCGGCGCGACCGACACCGGTGGAGTGGTGGCCGGTTGCACCCTCTCGTGGCGCGACGGTACGAAGGCCAAGGCCGCGACACCGATCGCGAGTACGGCAGCTGCCGAACCCAGCACGGCGACGTGACGGCGTCGGCGTACTCGCTTGCCGTCGGCGACGGCCGCGTCGACCACGCTGGGAAAGTCGGGCTCGGGCTGATCGAGGATCAGGTGGAACATGTCGCGATCGTTCATCGTCGGCCTCATCGTTCGGACAGCTCCCACATGCGGTCACCGACGAGTTCGCGCAGCCGGGACAGACCGCGCGAGCTCTGGCTTTTCACGGTCCCGGGGCTGATCCGCAGCGCCTCGGCGGTCTGTTCCACGCTCCAGTCCTCCCAGAATCGCAGGACGAGCACGGCCCGGTAGCGCGGCGGCAGGCGCAGCAGTGCGTCACGCAGGGTCAGCCGCAGATCGGGCGACTCGGGTATGGACGGACGCTGCGGCAACTCCTCGACCGGCTCCTCACGCCAACGCCCCTTGCGGTGCTGGTCGATGTAGGTGCGGGTCATCACCACTCGGGCATACGCGTCGATGTTGCCGTCCCGATGCAGCCGGCCCCAGGCCGTGTACATCTTCATCAGCGTGGTCTGGGTGAGGTCCTGGGCCTCGTACCAGTCACCACACAACAGGTACGCGGATCTGCGCAGTTGCCCCTGCCGAGCCTCTGCGTACTCGCGGAATTCCCGTTCGCGGGTGGCCTCCCTCACGCGTTCGACAGCGAAGTCGACAGGGGGTGGTCGAGCGTTGCGCGCACCGTGTTCTCCTCGTCGGCGGCCCCTGTGCCCATGCCTGGACGCCTGCATATCGAGGGGCCTGTCACCGAGGGGATACGTGGTCGGACTACGCGGGGTTGCACGGCCTCCGGGAGACGTTGCGCACGTGCCGCCGGCGGGTGGCGGGTGCAACGCACGGCGTGGAACGGCCGTACTTCTCTTTTGCAACGCCCGATCTCCCGGCAGGGGGAACGGTGGTCAACGAAGGAGCGTACGTACGTGACGAACCGTCTGAGCCAGACGCCCGGCCGCAAAATTCGCCACGCGGGGCCGATCGTCGGTGTTCTCGCGACCGTCGGCATCGCACTCGGCGCGTGGGTGGGTGTGGCGTCCGCCGCGAGCGGCGACGCGCCCAGGTCATCGCCCGCGACGGTGGCCGAAGTCGGTGCCGCGTCCGACAAGCCGGCCCCGAGCACGGACGGCGACAAGGACCAGCCGACCGTGGACGCAAGCAAGAACAAGCCGGCCGTGGACGGCACCAAGGACAAGCCCAAGGGCGTCGTCGAGGCCGGCCCCAAGGTCGTCAACCCGGGCAAGCCATGGAAGGAGCAGGCCGGCGCCCCTGCGCCGAGCGTCGACAAGGCTTCGCGGCAACTCGACCCGGCGAACCCGAAGGTCAACGGCCAGGGCCCGCAGGCTCGCGCGGAGGGCGGCCGGTCGGGGCCGACGAACGAGCAGACGCCGGCGCCGGTACCGCCGATTCGCAAGTCACCGTCATGAAGTGATCGTCACGCGGGGACGGTCCGGGAGTGCGAGTCCGGGTGCGCTGTGCCGGCCGCGTCGATCAGGGAACGGCGTTCCGAGTCGGTCGATCGAGAGCCGACGTGCCGGGCGGACCGATCGGGAAGTGTCCATCGGGCGGTGCCGAGTGGGCGGTTTCGAGTGGGCGGTGCCGATCGAGCGGTGCCGAGTGGGAAGTGCCGATCGGGAAGTGCCGATCGGATCGTGTCGATGGTGAAGTGACACGCGAAATCGCGCGGTGACCGTCGGACCAGGGCGATCGGCACGTGACGGTCGAGGAACATCGTTCGCCGGACGAGCGGTACGCGCCGAGCCGCCGCGGGGCTTGGCGCATACCTGCCGTCCGCGCCACGGCGGGAAGCCTCTGTCGCGTGGTAGACAAGCACCTCGGCGCCGCCGGGTCACCGCGCGCCGGGGGGTTGTCGACGGGACTGTTCAACGGGGGGACACACATGTCCGTACACAAGCGCGCCCTGATCCGCGCGTTCGCCGCAGTGGTGATGGTGACAGCCGGCGCGACGGCGTGTGGCGAGGACAACGAGAGCGGGGGCATGCCGTGGGAGGTGAAGTCGCCCGTGTCCACGTCTGTCGCCTTACCCACGCCATCCTTGCCTTCAGTGATTCCCGAGCCCGGTGGCAAGTCCGCGCCGCCCGCGACGCGTTCGGCCGTATCGACGCCGCCGGTGGCTCCCACTCGACCCGCGACCGTTGCACCCACGTCCACGGGCGGCGGGCCGTCCGCCTCGGAGCAACCTGCGGTGTACGACTCGGCGATCACCGACCGGTCGCCGTTCACGCCCGAGGCGTTCTTCGGGGCGATGGGGCCGCGCAGTATTCAGGGGAACAAGTACACGCTCGTCGCGTCGGATTCCATCGGCTGCATGCCCGGTGCGGAACCGCGGTTGGAGAGCGTCACCTTCGACCAAGGCTGTAAGGGCATCGTACGGGCGTCCTTCGTCGACCAGGCGGTCAAGTACGCGTCTACGGTCGCCGTGATGAGCCTGCCGGACAAGGCGACGGTCGATCGGGTGGACGCGAAGCTGAAGGCGTCGACCGACAACGGACGCTACGTCACCTTCCTCCAGCCGCCTGCGTCGACCGGCGTGCGGATCGCCGACCCGCCGAAGGGGTCGATCGGCAAGTACATGAAGATCGGCCACTACCTGCTCTTGGTCGAGGTCGCCAAGGCCGACGGTACGCCCGTGCCCGATCAGGATGCCGAGGCCAATCAAGTCGCGTCGAACACGCTGGGCGCGGCGGTCGAGCACCTCAACGTGCTGCTGTGGTCGGCCCCGTGACGCCCGGCTGGCTCGTCCCTCCCGCCTCGTCCGTCGGCCGGCCATGGACGGCGGACGGCGGGTCTGGGACCATCTGACGGGTTGTCGGGGGTTGAGGTGCTTCGGAACGAGTGGGGGCGTTTCGGGGGCCGCGCGAAGCACTGCTCGGACGCGGAATCCCCGCGCTGTTCCGCCGCTGTTTCGGCACTGCCTGGCGCTGCTTCGGGACCGCTCAGGGACCACCTCCGAGACCGGTCCCGAAGTGTTCCGGGACAGCTCCGGGACAGCTCCGGGACAGCTCCGGGAGTGCTTCCGAACTTCGGGGACCACGCCGAGGTCTGTCAGAGGTCGACCAGGTCAGGGGAGTCGCGTCATGGGTCAGGACACCGTGCCGAGCATCATCTCGGACGCCGGGGCGAAGCCCGATCACGAGGCGAAGTCGGAGCAAGAGGCGAAGCCGCATCGAGACGGAAAGCGGCATCGAGACGCAAAGCCCGATCGTGAAGCGAAGCCCGAGCCCGGGCCGCCCCCGCCCCCGCTCGCGGTCCCGCTCGCCCCGGGTGGGCTGCCCCTGGTCGGTCACACGCCCGCGTTGCTGCGCGGACGCTGGGACTTCGTGGCCTCGCTGCGTACGCACGGCCCGATCGTGCGCCTGCGGATCGGGCCCAAGGAACTGTACGTCCTCAACGATCCCGAGCTCGTGCGACGCGTGCTCGTCGAACACGCGGACACCGTCGAGCGGGACGGCTTCTTCAAGCAGGCTCGCCTGCACATCGGTGACGGCCTCGCGGCCTCCGACGGGCCGCTGCACCGAGGGCAAAGAAGGGTGCTGCAACCCGCGTTCCAACGGTCGCGGATCGGCGCGTACGTCGAGGTGATCCGGCGCCGGGCCGAGGACGCGAGTGCCCAGTGGCTGCCGGGGCAGCGGCTCGCGCTCGATCGCGAGATGGCCGAGCTGGGGCTGACCACGCTCGGCCGGTTGATCTTCGGCGAAGACCCTGCGGCCGACGCGGCGGTGGACGAGGTGCGGCAGTCGCTGCCGGTGTTCATCCAGGAGGTCTTCACCCGGACGCTGCTGCCCGAATGGGCCCGGCAGTTGCCCACTCCGGGAAACCGGCGCTTCGCCGAGACCGGGCAGCGGTTGCGGGACGCGATCACGAACGCGGTCGCGGCGGGCGACGGTTCCGGGCTGCTCGGCGAGTTCACGCGGATGGACATGACGCCCGAACTCGTGCGCGACGAGGTCGTGTCGATGCTGATCGCGGGCAACGACAACACCAACGCCACACTTTCGTGGGTATTTCACGAGATCGGTCGCAACGAGAACGTGCGCGAACGGCTGCATGCCGAACTCGACGACGTGCTCGCCGGCGGCCCGGTCGACGCGGCCGATCTCGGTGCGCTCGTATATACAAGGAACGTTGTCGACGAGACGCTTCGGCTGTATGCCCCCTGGCTCGTCGTGCGCAGAGCCAACCGCGATGTCGACGTGATGGGCCATCACATCCCGGCCGGCAGCGACGTGTTGTACAGCCACCACGCGCTGCACCGGGACCCGGCGGTGTTCCCCGAACCCGAACGGTTCGATCCCGATCGCTGGGCCGAGCCGGGATACCGCGGCCGCGTCCGCGGCGTCTACATGCCGTTCGGCGCGGGCGTACACCGGTGTATCGGCGAACACCTGTTCCTGGCCCAGATCGTGACCACGGTCGCGACCGTGTGTTCGCGGTGGCAGCTCGACCCGGTGGCCGGTAAGCCGTCACGGCCACGGACGAGCGCGCTCCCGCGTCCCGGGCATCTTCCGGTGACGGCGCGGCGGCGCCGGGTCTGACGCCTCGTCGAATCCAAGGCGCCCGGACCCACGCCGAGACCGGGATCGACACTCGGCCGAACTCCGGGCCGAACCCTGGACCGAACTCCGGGCCGAAACCCGGACCGAACTCCGGCCGAACCCTGGACCGAACTCGGGGCCGAAACCCGGACCGAACCCCGTTTCGAAACCCGTTCCGAACCCCGAACCCGAACCCCGACCAGCCCCACCCAAGCCCGCCAAACCCCCACGAAGCAATTTGACGACACTTTCACCCTCACCGAATAGCCGTTCGCGCGCCGGCCGCCCCGTGTTGGAGCGCGCGTTACCACGTCCCAACCGTTGACGTGCACACACAACTCGACCGGCCAACAATTGCCCGAAAGTGCTTGCGGAGCATGTCGTTTCGGGACCATCGTGGGGCCCGTTCGGTGTCCGGAACGAGATGCTTGCCCGTGATCATGGCTGGGGTCGGGTTCGTCATGTGGCGTCCACGATCGGGCTGGTTGACACGGTGAGAGGTCGCCCCGGGGTGCTTCGAATGATCGACTTCGGCGGCTGATTTCGGGCCGTTCACCATTCACCTGACAGTGTGTGTGGTGGAAGATACGAGCGGTAGCTCCGAAGTGGATCTCGGTCCGCGCGGAACGGGTGGGCCCGGCAGAGCAAGGGGGCGGAGCCGGTGGTGAAGGCAGCGACGGAACGGCCATCGGGCAACGGAGTGGCGCCGCAAGGCGCGCCCGGGGGCGCGATGCCCGTGACGCCTACGCGCAGCCTGGGCGCGAGACGTCGGCGACCCGCGCTCATCGCGCTGTCCGTCGCCTTGATCGCGGCGGGCGGGCTCGGCTCGGCGGCGTTCTACCAAATGCAGAATCACAAGGTCGCGGTGCTGGCCGTGGCACGTGTCGTGCCCTACGGCGCCACCATCGCGGCGGCAGACCTTCAGGTCGTGGAGATCAACGACGCGGCGGGACTTCGGCCGATCGGATCGGGCTCGAAGTCGGTCATCGTGGGGAAACGGGCCGCGGTGGAGCTGCGCCCGGGCACCTTGCTGACGTCGGATCAGGTCACCGAGACGGTCGCCATCAAGTCGGGAGAGATGCTCGTACCGATCGCGGTCGACAGCTCCCGCATGCCCGTTCGAGGGCTCACGCCCGGCACCCAGATCGTGATCGTGACCAGCCCGGTCCCGATGGGCGGCAACAACGCGCCCACGACCACGCCCGGGCAGATCAGGGCGACGGTGATCCGCTCCACCGGCTTCCGCGACAGCGGACCGACCATCCTCGACGTCGCCGTACCGCCCCAGGACGGCCCGCTCCTGGCTACCCGCGTGATGGAAGGCAAGTTTTCGGTCGTCGTCCTCAACACCGGCAACGCGGACACCCCGCCCGGCACCGGGGGAGCCACATGACGGTCGTCGCGGTCACCGGCGGCCAGGGCGCGCCCGGTTCGACCTCCACCGCGCTGGCGCTCTTGCTGACGTGGCCCCTGCCGCCGGGTCGGCGAGTGATCCTGATCGAGGGCGACCCGGACGGCGGGACCATACTCGCGGGCGCGTTGCAGGGGCGAGTTTCGGCCGAATACGGCCTGCACCAGCTCGGTGTGGCGCACCGTCAGGGAAATCTCGTCGACGCGTTCTTCCGCCAACTCGTGGACCTGTCCGACGGTCGCCGGGAACGACTGCTGTTGCCGGGCCTGGTGGACCCCACCCAGGCCTCGGGACTCGCCTACACGTGGGACGCCATCTCGCAGCTCGCCGCCGGTCTGGGCGGCCAGCAGATCCCCCACGACGTGATCGTCGACCTGGGTCGACGCGGCACCTCGGGCGCGTCCGCGATCATGTCGCGGCGCGCCGACGTGGTCCTGCCGATCGTTCGCGGCACGCTGCCCTCGCTCGCCCAGGCGCGGCCCCGGATCACCTCGTTGCGCAACGACCTGGACACGCACGGCACCGGCTCGGACGCGGTCGGGATCGTGCTGATCGAACAGGGGCGTTACCCGCGGCAGGAGATCGGTCGACAACTGGAATCGCCCGTCCTGGGCCTGCTGCCGTACGACCCCGAGCGCGCGCGGGTGCTGTCCGACGGCGAGGGCGACACCGGAAAGCGGTTCCTGCGCTCGAAGTTCATGCGCGCGGCCCGGACCACCGCCGACGCCGCGGTACACCTCGCGGCGCAGCGTCGG
>NZ_WWJX01001534.1 GCF_009865215.1 Streptomyces sp. SID3343
GTGGTGTCGGGCCATCGGGCGCCGCGGGTCGCGATGATCGGATCGGTGCCCGAAGGGAGCACGTATTCGGCCTCGGGGGGCAGCGGTGGCGACCCTGCCGGGGAGTGGGGTCGGCCTCGGGGAAAGATAGGAGCCCGACACGCCGGCGCGTGCCGCGATCGAGACGCGTCGGTATCGCAGAATGGCCGAATGCTTCCGGATGACGATTATTTGTTGAGCCTCGGACGACTGTCGTACAGTTTGGCCCGGTTGGAGAGCGTGTCCCTGGACGAGTTGGCGCAACTGCCGGGCCTGCCACCCGCGTTGGCGCCGCGCAAGCTTGCCGGGAAGAGTGTCGAGGCGATCGCCCGCGCGCTGGCCGACCCGGCGAACACCGGAAAGGTCGCCGACCCCGAGACTCGCGACCGACTGCGGGCGACGGGCGAGGAACTCGCCACCGCCGCGCGGCTGCGACACGCGATCACCCATGCCCGTGCCGCACACGAGGGCGAGGACGTCCGCCTGCACCGCCGGTCCGGCGACCACGCCAACGCGGCCGACATCACGGCGGACTGGCTGGACCGGGCCCAGGCCGACGTGGACGACGCCCTCCGGCAGATTCTGCGTACCCGCCCGGCAGCCGCCTGACCCGAGGCGCCCGGCTCGCGGTGTGCGAACGACGGCGCGAGGCCCGGCCGACCTTCGGCCGGGCCTCGCGCGGATCAACGGAACGGGTGGCGCCGGTCTTCGCCGCGGCTCAGCCGTCCGCCTGCGGGCAGGTCGAGCCGTCCAGGGTCAGATGTTCGAGGACGCCGACCCCGCCGTCGAACTCGACGTCCGGGAGGGTGAATTCGCGGGTCTCCTCATGAAAGCCGAGGCTTTCGTGCATGCGAAGCGACGCGGTGTTGCGGGCGTTGGTGAAATACCAAGCCGACGAAGCCCGTTCGGCGATCCACGCGAGGCGGGCCTCGGTGAGGCGTGACCCCAGTCCGGATCGGCGGGCCCACGGGGCCACGACCAGGCCGCTGAGGTAGTAGCCCCCGGGAGTGGTCGGGGTCGAATCGAGGAAGAGCGCGCGGGCGTAGGCGACGAGCCGGTCGGCGGGATCGGACGCCGCCTCGTCTGCCTCCGAGGGAAGGGCCTCGGCCACGAGCAGAAGATGTCGCGGGCGGTCGAACCACGCGCGCACGCGCGTCTCCCGGGAGGGCTTCTCCTGTCGCATGACGACTCCGGCACCGTCGTCGGCGCCTTCGTGCACGGCGAGCAGGGCAACGCACCCGGCGAGGTCGGACGGTACGCCGGCGCGAATCGTGAAGGACGTCATACGCGTGCCGGCGCGTCGGCCGTCGCGCGGGTCGTGGCGAGCAGTTCCGAGATGGCGCCGGTGAAGTCCGGGCGCCGATCGTCGAGATCCGGCAGCGCGTCCGCCTCGTCCTCACCGAGCCGGGCGGCGAGAGTGGGTACGAGGCCGGGATCCGGCCTGAGGACCGCCTTGACGACGGTCGGGTCGATGGTGCTCACCGGTTCCTTCCCTTCCTTCCCGAAATGCGATCCGGCCGAAGAGTCTGCCACGTGACTCGGGCCGAGCGGTCGGGTCACGGGGCTCGATCCCCGAACGAGTCGGACCGCGCGGCTCGGCCGGTCGACCGATCGCCGGCCCGCCCGACGGGATCCGCCGGTCGCGAACACCCGGTGTGGCAACTCGGTGCGCAGGCACGTCGATTCGGGGAGAAGGACCGCGTCGTGGACACCCTTGCCCTGCGGGCAGGCGTCGGTGGCCGGCCACATGACCTGCCACGCCGACGACAACTCGGCCGCCGCGCCCCGACCGTCGCGCAACGAGGTGTCGACCACTCGGGCGGTCCGCGACCCGGTGGTGCCGATCACCTTCGGTGACGGGCGTCGTACCGAACGCCGAGGGTGACGACTCCCGCACGGATGGTCGTCGGTGTCGTGCGGGAACGCCGTCGATGCGGCCCGGCTTTGGCACATGTTGCCGTCGAACGGGGGGCCGGCAGGGCGTGTACTGAACAGCGATCGCCCGAGATCGCGAGTACCCGGGCGAATTGGTCGGTAGGTGTTCGGTAGGGGTTCGGGTTCGACAGGTGCTCGGCAAGGCGTCCGGAGGTGCGGGTTCGTGGGTGCGCGATGGTGGGACGCCGAAGGAGGGCCCGAGACGGTGGTCGAGCGCCTCGACGGGGTCGACTACCTCGCCGGGGACGGGATCGGCACCGCCGCCTTCCTCGCGCTTCGGATGGGCCGACCGTTGTTGCTCGAAGGCGAACCGGGAGTGGGCAAGACGGCCCTCGCCCAGGCCCTCGCCGACGCGTTCGCCGTGCCGCTGTTCCGGTTGCAGTGCTACGAGGGACTCGACGCGTCCCAGGCACTGTACGACTGGGACTTCCCCCGGCAGATGCTGCGCCTGCGCGCCGCCGGGGTGGCCGGGGTGTCGGACGTGGCGGCGCTCGAAGGCGGACTCTACGACCGTCGCTACCTGATCGCGCGGCCCGTACTCCAGGCGATCGAGGCGGCACCGGCGGTGTTGCTCGTCGACGAGATCGACCGGGCCGACGACGAATTCGACGCCTTCCTGCTCGAAGTGCTGTCGGACTTCGCGGTGACCGTGCCCGAACTCGGGAGGATCACCGCCGAGGTGCCGCCGCTGGTGGTGCTCACGTCCAACCGCACCCGCGAACTGCACGACGCCCTCAAACGTCGGTGCCTCTACCACTGGCTCGACCATCCCGACCACGAGCACGAGGTGGCCATCGTGCGGCGACGGTTGCCCGACGTGGGGGAGCGGCTGGCCCGCGACGTGGTGCGCGCCGTCGGGCGCCTGCGGCAGGCCGACCTGGTGAAGACGCCAGGGGTGTCCGAGACCCTCGACTGGGCCGGTGCGCTGCTCGTCCTCGGTGTGCGCGAACTCGACGCGGACAGCGCGGCGCGCACCCTGGGAGTCGTGCTCAAGCACCGCGAGGACCTCGAGGGCATGCGCGGCGCCGGCGTCGCGCGACTGGTGGCCGCCGATGCCTGACACCCTCGGCACAAACCGATCGACGCCCGGCCGATGGCTCGACGCGAACACGGTGCGCGCCGCGGCCGACGCGCCGGTCCGGCGGGACGCGGTCGAAATCCTGGTCGGATTCGCCCGGACCGTACGGGCGGCCGGAATCGCCGCCGACCCGCAGCGGGCGCACGGCTTCCTCACCGCTGCGGACGTACTCGGGGTCGACGACCGGCAGGCAACCTACTGGGCCGGCCGCATCACGCTGTGCTCGACGCCCGAGGACCTCGCCCGCTACGACGCCGCGTTCACCGCGTACTTCGGGTGCGAACAGGCCGTGCCCGGCCGGCGGCGCCCGCGCGTCGAGGTCGAGCGCGCGGTCGGCCTGCCCGGACC
>NZ_WWJX01001535.1 GCF_009865215.1 Streptomyces sp. SID3343
CGGCCTGCCCGCCCGAGCCGCCGGAAGCGGCGGCCTGATCCGGGGCCGCAGCGCCGGACGAGGGGAGCGAGGCGATCTGCGGGGAGGACTTCTCGGAGTCGTCGCCGGCGCACGCCGTCAGTACGAGCAGAGCCGCCACGCCGACGGCGGACAGGACCGCCGAACGTGAGCGGCGGCCGGGCGGGAACGGATCGAATCGAGACATGGCCGTGATGCTGTCGACCGGATGTCAGAAACCTGTCAGGACGCCGTCAGGATGGGGTCGGAACCGGGCTGACCTGGGCCCCAGGGCGATCGAGACCGGTCTCGGCACCTACCATCGGCCCCATGTGCGCGCACGTTTTGGTGGCCGAGGACGACGAGAAGCAGGCCCGTTTGGTGCGCCTCTACCTGGAGCGCGAAGGTCACGTGGTCACCGTCGTCCACGACGGTCGCGACGCGATCGACGCGGCCCGAACGCGGCGCCCCGACCTCTTGGTCCTGGACGTGATGATGCCGCGTGTCGACGGTCTGGACGTCACCCGCGTCCTGCGCCGCGAGAGCGAACTGCCGATTCTGATGCTCACCGCGCGCTCGACCGAGGACGACCTGTTGCTCGGCCTGGATCTGGGCGCGGACGACTACCTGACCAAGCCGTACAGCCCGCGCGAGCTGATGGCGCGCGTGCGTACGCTGCTGCGCCGCAGCGGGCGCCCGGCGGGTCCGCCCGATCCGGTCCTGCGGGTCGGCGAGCTCTCGGTGGACCCGCTGCGGCACGAGGTGGCGGTCGCGGGGCGACGCGTGGACTGTACGCCGGGCGAGTTCCGGATCCTGGAGGCGCTGATCACCGAACCGGGCCGGGTGTACACGCGACAGCAACTGCTCGACCAGGCATGCGGGTTCGATCGCTATGTGACCACCCGCACGATCGACGTGCACATCATGAACCTGCGCAGGAAGATCGAGGCCGACCCGCGACGCCCGACGTGTGTGGTGACGGTGTTCGGCGTCGGCTACAAGCTGGCCGATCCCGGCGCCGACGCCCGTGAGGGGCGCGACGGTGGCGCGTAGGGTGCCGCTGCACCGGAGCCTGCTCGTCCGGCTGCTGGCGTCCTCGATCCTGGTCGCGGCGTGCGCGGTGGCGGCGACCGCGTGGCTGGCGGCGCAGACCACCGAGGGGGCGATCCGCGAGGGGCAGAGCCGGATCCTGGCCGACGACACCCGGATCTATCGGACGCTGTCGAGCTACGCGGCGACCCACTCGCACTGGGCCGGGGTCGAACCGATCCTGCGCGAACTGTCCCGCGACACCGGCCGGCGGATCGCGCTGTCGACGCGCGAGGGCGCGCCGATCGCCGACTCCGACGCCGGGCCGGCGTCGCCGTTCACCCGGCCCTCGGCCGTGGTCGACCCGCTCGCGGTCGACGCGGCCCTCGTATCGGTCACCGGCTTCGACCGCATCGACCCCGAGGCGGTGGGACCGTTCCGGCTCACGGACGCCGAACGCGCGCAGTCACGCGCGGACGCCGACGGGGTGGTGCGGTGCCTGCGTACGGCGGGCCGCTCCGGCGACATCGCGCAGCGGCCGAACGGACGCTCGGTCGTCACGATCGTGGGCGGCCCCACCGAGGACGGCGGATCCGCCGGGCCCGAACCCGGAGCCGGCACCCCGGCTCCCGCTCCCCCACCCGACCCACGACGCAGTCCCAGCGTGGTGGCCGAGGGCTCCGGCGAGCGCCCCCAGGCCGGTGACGGCCGGGCCTCGAACGCTGTGCTCGGCGAGCGGTGCGGTCTGGTTCGACTGGACGCGCCGACCGCCACCGAGGCGAAGGCGCTGGGTGAACTCAACGGCCTGCTCGCGGCCTGTCTGGAACGCAGGCAGATCGCGCCGCTCACCCTGGGACTCGACCTGACCTGGGACGAGAACGCCATGCCCGTCGTCGCCCGGGACGTCGCCGCGTGCGTCGACACCGCCCGGCGCGAGCAACTCACCCCCTACGTGGTGCCGGCGACGCTGTTGTACGTGGGCGATCACGACGGCTCCACGGCTCCCGCGTTCGACCTGAGCCGGGCCGACACCGTGCGCATCGCCGGCGTCGCCGCGCTGATCCTGTTGCTCACCGCGGCGGTCACCGGCCTGGTCGCGGCCCGACTGATCCGGCCGCTGACCGCGCTCACCGACGCGGCGGTGCGCATGCGCGACGGCGACGACGCGACGCGGGTGGACCTCACCGCGAACCACGAGATCGGGCGGCTCGCCGAGGCGTTCAACGACATGTCCGAACACCGGCGCCGGATGGAGGAGCAGCGCAAGGAGATGGTCGGCGACGTGGCCCACGAGTTGCGCACGCCGCTGAGCAACATCCGCGGCTGGTTGGAGGCGGTCGAGGACGGCGTCGCGGTGCCGGACCGCGCGTGGACGTCCTCGCTGCTCGAAGAGGCGTTGTTGCTGCAACACGTGATCGACGATCTTCAGGACCTCGCCGAGGCCGACGCGGGCCGGTTGGGTCTGCGGGTGGAAGCGGTGTCGCCGCGCGAGGTGTCGGAGCAGGTCGTGGCGGCGCACCTGGGCCGGGCCGCGGCGGCGGGCGTCGCGCTGACCGTGCGGGG
>NZ_WWJX01001536.1 GCF_009865215.1 Streptomyces sp. SID3343
CGCGAGGTCGCGGCGCGGATCACCCGATCGGCTCCGCGAGCACCGCGACCGGCCTCGGCCCGCGGTGCCCGCGACCGACCGCCGCGGGCACGATGCGCACGAGCGGATCGTGCCGTCGCGGGCGCCGATTGCTCCATGTCACTGCACAGGCGTCACCAGCCGCCTGCTCGTGGCATCGTCCACCCGCACCGCGCTACTTCTCGTCCGTTTTCCGGTCCTCCTGCGCGCGGGCCCGGCTGCGCCCGACCTCGGCGTAGAAGCGCAGCACCTCGAGGTCGTCCACGGACCCGGGGTTGACGGCGTCCTCCAACGCCCGGCCCTGGAGGAGCTTCTTGACCGGGATCTCGATCCTCTTCCCGGTGAGCGTGTGCGGGACGCCGGGCGCGGCGATGATCTCGTCGGGCACGTGCCGGGGCGAGACCTCGTCGCGGATCACGGCGCGGATCTTGGCTCGCAGCGCGTCGTCGAGGGCGTGACCGGGCGCGGCCACCACGAACAGTGGCATCCAGTAGCCCCCGTCGGGCAGTTCGAGGCCGATCACCAGCGATTCGCGCACTTCGGGCAGCCGCTCGACGGCCTCGTAGATGTCGCTCGATCCCATCCGCACACCTTGGCGGTTCAGGGTCGAGTCGGAGCGCCCGTGCACCACGACGGTGCCGCGCGAGGTCAGCGTGATCCAATCGCCGTGCCGCCAAACGCCCGGATACGTGTCGAAATAGCTCGCGCGGTAGCGCTCGTCGTCCTTGTCGTGCCAGAAGTAGACCGGCATCGAGGGCATCGGCTGGGTGATCACCAACTCCCCCACCTCGTCGACGACCGGCCGGCCGGCCGGGTCCCACGCCTCGACGGCGCAGCCGAGCGCGCGGCACTGGATCTCGCCGAGGTAGACCGGCAGGTCGGGGCTGCCGCCGACGAACGCGCTGCACACGTCGGTGCCGCCGCTGACCGACGCGAGCCACATGTCGGCGGCGATCGCGTCGTAGATCCAGCGGAAGCCGTCGGGCGGAAGCGGCGAGCCGGTGGTGCCGATCGCGCGGACCCGGCCGAGGTCGTGGGTGTGTCGTGGCACGAGTTCGTTCTTGCGGCAGGCCATCACGTACGCCGCGGACGTGCCGAACCAGGTCACGCCGGCGCGTTCGACCACGGTCCACTGGGCGTCGGGGCCCGGATGGCCGGGGCTGCCGTCGTAGAGCACGATCGTCGTGCCTCCGAGGAGGCCGCCGACCAGCAGGTTCCACATCATCCAGCCGGTGGAGGTGTACCAGAAGAAGCGGTCCCGCGGCCCCAGATCGAGCTGAAGCACGGCCTGCTTGAGGTGTTCGAGCACGATGCCGCCATGGCCCTGCACGATGGCCTTGGGCAGTCCGGTGGTGCCGGAGGAGTACAGAATCCACAGCGGATGATCGAACGGCACCTGCTCGTACTCGATCGCCGCGCCGTCGTCGGGGCGGCCGATCACGTCGGACCACGCGAGCACGTCGGCGGGGGTCGGCTCGTCGAGCAACGAGACGTGCAGCACGTGTCGCACGGTGGGCAGGCCCTCGCGCAGTTCGGCGACCACGTCGGTGCGGCGGATCTCCTTGCCGCCGTAGCGGTAGCCGTCGACGGCGATGAGCACGACCGGCTCGATCTGCTGGAAGCGGTCGAGCACGCTGCGCGCGCCGAAATCGGGCGCGCACGCGGACCACACCGCGCCGATCGCGGCGCTGGCGAGCAGTCCGATCACCGCGTGTGGGGTGTTGGGCACATACGCCGCGACCCGGTCGCCCGGTCGCACGCCCAGCTCACGCAGGGTGGCCGCGCAGGACGCGACCCGGCGGCGCAGTTCGGCCCACGAGATCTCGTGCGGCTCCAGGCTCTCGTCGAGGTACACGATCGCGGCCCGGTCGGGGTCGCCGTCGTCCACGTGTCGCAGCGCCTGTCGCGCGTAGTTGAGCCGGGCGTCGGGGAACCAGCGGGCGCCCGGCATGGTGCGCTCGGCCAGCACCACGTCGTGCGCGTCGCCGAAGTCGAGCGCGAACCACTCACGCAACGAGCCCCAGAACGCCTCGGGCTCGGTCGTGGACCACGACCACAGGTGGGCGTAGTCCTCGGTGACCGTGCCGTGTTCGGCCGCGAGCCACTCGCGGTAGCGGGTGACCGCCGCGTCGGCGACGCGTTCGGCCGACGGCTGCCAGAGAAGTTCGACGCCGTCCGTCGATTCCGTCATGTTTTCTGCCCCCTCGCTGCGCGGTCTGCCCCCTGACACTGCCGGCTCGGAGAGCGGAGCGCATCCCCCGACCGGTCGAAAAAGGATCTTCGTCCGACTCTGCACGCGTGGTGCCGGACGCGGGATGTCACCGGCGAGGAAACCGGTCCGACCGAGGAGGCTCGCCTGCCCCCCGGCACGTGC
>NZ_WWJX01001537.1 GCF_009865215.1 Streptomyces sp. SID3343
CGCGACCCGCTGCTGCTGACCGCCGGAGAGCGTACGCAGCGCTCGGTGCCGCAACTCGGCGATCCCGAGCAGGTCGAGAGTCTCCTCGACGCGCTTGCGCATGACATCGGAGGCAACCCCCAACTGCTCCATGCCGTAGACCAATTCCTCCTCGACGGTGTCGGTGACGAAACCCGCGAGAGGATCCTGACCGACCACGCCGACCAGGTGCGCGAACTCGCGCGGGGGCCGGCTGCGGGTGTCGATCCCGTCCACCAGGACACTGCCGCGCAGCGTCCCGCCGGTGAAGTGCGGAACCAGACCGTTGATCGCGCCGAGCAGGGTCGACTTGCCGGCTCCGGTGGGGCCGACGACCAAACACAACTCTCCTTCGGGCACGTGCAGTTCGACACCGCGCAACGCCGGGGCGGGCGTGTCGGCATAGGTGATGGTGACGTCGCGGAATTCGATCACCGGACGGAGTTCTCCCTGGGGTCGGTCGAACGCGTGGCCACGCCGGTGGGCGCGTCGGGCGTATTCACCGCGAGGCGCGGCGCGTTCATCGCGTTGCGCGGCGGGTCCGCCGCGATCCGCGGCCTGGTGACCGGGGGCGGCGGCGCCAACCACGCGGGCAACACGCCGACCACGAGCGCGAGCGTCGGCAACGGCGCCAACTCCGGCCAGGTCAGCGGGTTCAGCGACGGATACAGGTTGCCCGCGTCGATCCGGCTGGTCAGGTACACGAGCGCACCCGCGCCGATCCCGCACCCCGCGACGGCGAACTCGCCGAGCCGCCACCGGTCGGGCAGATGGACACTGCGCCGGATCCGCCGGCCGGTCAGCACGAACCCGATCCCCGCGCACGCGATTCCACCGGGCAACATCGTCAGCCCCAGATAGCGCGGCGTGCCGCCGTCGAGAAGCGCGTACACGCCCACACACACGCCGATCAGACCCACCAGCGTGCACACGCCGGTCAACAGCCTTACCCCGCGCGACAGATGGCGATTGCGTCCGTAGCCGCGCGAGTCCATTGCGGCGGCCAGTGCCAGCGAGCGGTCCAGGGCGTCCTGGAGCACCGGGATGACGATCGAGCGCAGCGCGCGCATGCCCTTTTGGGCACCACCGCGCAGCCGGCGCGCCCGCCGTACCCGGTGCACGCTCTCGATCAGCTGCGGCGCCACCGACAGCGCCACCACCACGGCCGAGCCCACCTCGTACAGCGCGGCCGGTACCGCCTTGAGCATCCGCTTCGGGCTCGCCAGCGCGTTGGCCGCGCCCAGGCACACGATCATCGTGGCCAGGCGCAGACCGTCGTAGAAGCCGCCCAGGACATGTTCCAGGGCCACCGGACCGAACAGGTGGATTCCGGCGGCCCACGCGGGCAGCGGGATCTCGGGAAGGTCGAAGAGTACGTGTCCGCCCGCCGCGCCCGCGCCGAAGACGAGCCGGAAGAGCACCCGCATCACGACGATCGCCAGACCGAGGAACAGATACATCCGAAAGGCCAGTGCCCACGGTGCGTCGCCGCGCCGACCGGCGACCACGAAACCGGCCACGGCGAGGATGAGCACGAGCAGCAGCGGATTGGTGGTGCGACTGGCGGCGGTGGCCAGGCCGAGGGCCCACAGCCACCACGCGCCGGGGTGCACGGTGCGGGGCAGGCGGCCGCCCCCGCGACGGAACACGGCGGCGGCCGAGCGGGCGGAGGCCGGGCGACCGGAGGCCGAGCGATCGGTGGCCGAGCGATCGGTGGCCGAGCGGCTGAAGGCTGAACTGCCGGAGGCTGAGCTACCGGAGGCCGAGCTACTCAAGGAACCGGGCACGGTCAGCTCGCTCCGGCCGCCGCGCGCCGGCGGCGGACCACGGTGATCGCGGCGCCCGCGCACAGCGCGGCCAGCAGGCCGATGCCCGCGATCGTGGTCGCCGGGATGCCGAA
>NZ_WWJX01001538.1 GCF_009865215.1 Streptomyces sp. SID3343
GTGAGGCGTCGCGGGCGGCGAGTACGACGGTCTGCAGGCCATGCCGTCCTCGCGGTGCCCGCCTCGTCGGAGTGGCCGGCGGATCCGGCCGCAGGCCCGGGACGCGCCTGCGGCCCCGACGTGCCATCGGTGGGTGGCACGCCGTTCGGAATCAGTGTCCGTCGTGCGGGAGTTGCCGTAGCCAGTCGATCAGCAGGCCGTTGACCTCGTCGGGTCGTTCCTGCTGAACCCAGTGTCCGCAGCCCTTGAGAATGTGTGCGGCGGACAGACCGGGCAGCGTGGTGGGAAAGGCGTCGATGGCGTCGGCCAACCACGCGGTGGAGGAGTCGAGTTCGCCGCCGATGAACAGCGACGGTTGGGTGATCGGGTCGCCGTCCCACGCGGCGAGGTCCTCCCAATCGCGATCCATGTTGCGGTAGCGGTTGAGGGCCCCGGTCAGCCCGGTCCGCTCGAACTCCTCGGCGTGCTCGTCCAGTTCGGTTGGCGTGAGCCAACCTGGCAGCGGCCCCGCCGGGAACCGGTCGGCCATCCTCGCGCCTGAGGGGACGAAGAACAGGCTGTCGCTTCCCGGCGGCGGCATCGTGTCGGCGGAGAGCCCGGCGTAGAAGCCCGCCAGCCACCCGCGGATGTCCGGCTCGATCTCTGCTTCCGCCCGCCCTGGCTCCTGGAAGTAGTCCACATAGAACGCCTCGTCACCGCCGATCATCGCGAAGGCGTCCGTCGGCCGAAAGCCGGTTCGCGGCGCGTACGGGACGCCCATGAGCCCGACGGCGGTGAAGACGTCCGGCCTGATCAGCGCGGTGTCCGCGGCGATGGTGGAGCCCCAGTCGTGGCCGACGATCGTCGCGGTGTCCTCGCCGAGAGCGCGGACGACCGCGACGTTGTCGGAGACGTGCGCGAGCATCCGGTAGGACGCCACGTCGCGTGGCTTCGAGGACCGTCCGTACCCGCGCACGTCGATGGCGACCGCCCGGAACCCGGCCGCGGCCAGGGCCGGCAGTTGATTGCGCCACGAACGCCAAGACTCGGGAAACCCGTGGACCAACAGGACCAGCGGGCCGGTGCCTTGCTCCGCCACATGGATGCGCCCACCGGGTACATCCACCAACCGGTGCCGCACGGCGCTCGACTCCGACCCGGAATCCTGCTTCCGGGCGACGGGCTCGGCTGTCGGAGCGTGAATGGGTTTCGACATGGTGTTCTCCTCGAAGGTGTCCATGTGCGGGTGTAACGGCGGGTGTACCGGCAGGCGTAACGGCGGTCGTGTCGGCCCGCCGCCGTACCGATGGCGCCCGATCGTTCCGAGCATCCGTCATGATCACGTGACACACAACGAGGCTTGCCGGTTCGGCAAATCGGCCGTTCCCGACCGGTTCCCAGGCCGGCTCCTCGCCCGACTCCGGCCGCAGACAAACGACCACGCGAAAGCCGGCCGCTCCCTCGCGGAACCGAACACGGCCGATCTGCGTCTCTCCGGGGCGATGGGCGCGGCCGTCCGCAGGTGCGAAGTCCCGAACGGGACGCGGAAGCCCTCGGAGAAGGTGCGCGACCACCCGAAAGCACAACGAAACACGACGCACGAGAACGAAGCACGACGCACGACGCACGACGCACGACGCACGAGAACGAAGCACGAGCACGAAGAAAGAGCCGGTTGTCATGACAGGAACCACCGACCGCCGTCCGGCGATGCGTACGGGCGCCGGGCGAAGCCGGAGTCTTCGCCGGTTCGGATCGGTGGTGGTTGCGGCCGTCGTGCTCGGCGCCGGTTCGGCCTGCGCCCAGACGGGTGCGCCGAAGCCGTCCGTCACGGTCGGCGCCCCGTACGCCGGCACCGCGCTCGACCCGCCCCCCACGCCCCGAACCGTCGCGCCCCGAACCTCCGCGCCCGCCGCTACTACCGCCACCGCGCAAACGACCGCGCCCGCGCCGGCCTGCCCCGCCGCCGGCGTGGTCATCCGTACGGAGAATCCCGAGGCGGCCATGGGCCTGCGCGTCATCCACGTGGCCATGGTCAACTGCGGCACGCAGCCGTACTCGGTGAACGGCTATCCGAGCGTCCGCGTCCTCGACGAGGACCGGTCCCCGCTCGACGTCCGGGTCGGCCGCGGTGCGTCCTCCATCGCCGACATCGACAACTTCGACGCCGGCGCACAGCCCGTCACCCTTCAGCCCGGCGAACGAGCCGTCGCCGCCCTGGCCTGGCGCAACACGGTCACCGGAATCAACGCCGCCCCGGCCAACGGCGCCTACCTGGACATCGCGCCCGCCGAGGGCCGCCCGCACCAGATCGTGAAGCCGGAGGGCGGTCGCATCGATCTGGGCACCACCGGAAAGCTGGGCGTGAGCGCCTGGCAGGCAAGCCCGACACGGTAACGCGCACTCACCCTCCGGCCCCACCCCTCGGCCCTGACTCCCGGCCCCGACTCCCGGCGCCAAGCCGCCGGTTCCGGAACTGCAACGAAGGTTTCGTACCAAGGCACCGACCCGCCTCCGCCGAGGCACGACCCGCCTCCGCCGAGGCACGACCCGCCTCCGTCGAGGCACGACCGACCCCCCTCCGCCGAGGTACTGCGCCTCACGTCCGTCCCGACGGCGCCCACGTCCCCGGTGCCACCACGACCGCCGTCGCCGTGACCGGCGCGCTGTGCCGGAAGCGCAGGGTGAACGTGACGTGGTCCCCCGCCCGGAGTTCGGTCTTCGGCAACCCGAGCATGATGTTGCTGCCGCTCGCCGTCATGCCGAGGAGTCCGTGTGCCGGGATGGGCAGCGCCTCGGTCATCCACATGCGGCCGGCGTATCCGGTGTACGTGTGGAAGCTCAGCATCACGTCGGTGGTGACCGGCGTCGACACCGACACCAGTTCGTCGTTGCTGCCGCCGGTGTTGCGGATGGTGAAGTAGGCGGAGGTCGCGTCGGGGTTCGTGGGCAGGTGTACCCGGCCGTCGGTGACGGACAGTTTCGCGGGGGTACCGGCCCGGCCCGTCGTGGCCCAGATCGTGAGCAGTCCGAGGGTCAGCGCGGCGGCCAGGAACGGCGTCAAGGCCGCCTTCGTGACCCGGATCCGGGCAGCGCGTGGACCCGAACTCGGGCTGCGGATCGGGCTCGTGCCCTGGTCCAGGCCCGGGCCCAAATTCGAGTCCCGGTCCAGGTTCGAGTCCCGGTCTGGGTCCCGGTCCGGGTTCGGGTCGGCAACGGCGCGTGGGCGGTTCATATCGGCTCCGAGGTGGTGCGGCGGGACGCGAAGCGAGTAAGGCGCAGGCTGTTGGTCACGACCGCGAGCGAGCTGATCGACATCGCCGCCGCCGCGAACATCGGGTCGAGCAGGCCGGTGGCGGCGACCGGAAGCAGTACGGCGTTGTAGCCGAACGCCCAGACCAGGTTGGCCCGGACGGTCGTGGCGGTCCGTCTCGAAAGCCGGATCGCGTCGGCGAGGGCCGCGAGGTCGTCGCGGACGAGCGTGACGTCGGCGACACCGATGGCCGCGGCCGTACCGCCGCCCATCCCGATGCCCAGATCCGCCGCGCTCAGCGCCAACGTGTCGTTGACGCCGTCCCCGACGACCGCGACCGCACGGCCCGGATCGTCGGCGCGCAGGCCGCGGACGAGGTCGGCCTTGTCGTGCGGGTCCAACTCGGCCAGTACGTCGGCGATACCGACCTGGTCGGCCACGGTGCGCGCCGGGCCCGATCGGTCGCCGGTGGCCAGGACGACGGTGACGCCGAGTCGGCGCAGCCCGGTGATCGCGTCGGCGGCGCCGGGGCGGGGCCGGTCGCCCAGGACGAGGATGCCGGCGGCGGCGTCGTCGACCGTGACCACGACGGCGGTGTGCCCGGCCGCGTCGGCCTCGCGCAGTACGTCGCGCAGCGTCGAGGGCAGCGGCGGTACGTCGGCGCAGCCGGGCCGCAGTACGGCGACCCGCTGCCCGTCGACCAGGCCGCGTACGCCGGTGCCG
>NZ_WWJX01001539.1 GCF_009865215.1 Streptomyces sp. SID3343
ATCCCCAGGGGCTTGCGTACGACCGAAGGGGACGACGACACCCACGGCAACGTCCGCCAGTTCGGCGACGTCGCGGTCCTGGAGAGCGGGGCCACGTTGTGGCACACCCACGCCCCGCAGCCGATGGCCGCGATCCTGGACGCCCTGGCGAGGGACGGTCGGCCGCTCCCGGACCTCGTCCTCGCCGACCACGGATGGGCGGGCTGCGCGAGCCGACGCGGCATCGAGACGGTCTGCTTCGCCGACTCCAACGACCCGGCCCTGTTCCTGGGCGAAGAGGAGGGCACGGTCACGGTGACCGTCCCCCTCGACGACCACGTCGTCGACGCCCGCGACTATCACCCGATGACCGCCTACCTCCTCGCGGCCGCCGGTCTCGCCGGCTGACCCCGCCGCTCCTCGGGGGTTCGGGCCGGCCCCGGCGGGACGGCCGCGGAAGCGTTGAGCGGGCCTCGGCGCGGCCATGCACCGGTGGCGCCCCGGGGCGGTTCGCCCTTCCGCCCGGTCCCGCCCGTCAGGGCCTAGGCTCTTCGCATGCGACGGTGTGCGCGTCGGCCCGGCCGGCGCGCGTTCGAGCGTCGATGTCCGCAAGCGTTCCAGGAGGTGCCGTGACCGGCTCCAGCCCCCGGCGATCCCGTATCGCCGCCACCCTGCGCCCGGCCTCCTTCGGGGCGGACCCCGCGGGCGAACGCTTGGAGCGGATCCGGCGCTCGCCGAACTTCGTCGACGGGGGCTTCGTCAATCCGGTCCCCGCTTCGGTCGCGCCGTCCGGTTCGCTCCTCAAGCTCGCGGCCACGTACTTCCGCAAGGAGGATCGAGTCCGGCGTTCCCCGTCCGGCCCGATTCCGGTGTATCGAAACACGCTCGCCGACCTCGCCGCGCCGCCCGCCTCCGGGCTGCGGGTGACCTGGATGGGCCACTCGTCGGTCCTGGTCGAGATCGACGGGCGGCGGGTGCTGATCGACCCCGTGTGGGGCGAGCGCTGCTCGCCGTTCGGCTTCGCCGGGCCCAAGCGGCTGCACCCGGTGCCGGTGCCGCTCGCGAAACTGGGGCCGGTGGACGCCATCGTGATCTCGCACGACCACTACGACCACCTCGACATGCCGACCATCCGCGCTCTCGCGGGCGCGGGCTGCCGATTCGTGCTCCCGCTCGGCGTCGGCGCCCACCTGGAGCACTGGGGCGTGCCCGCGAACCGGATGACCGAACTCGACTGGAACGAGTCGACCGAGGTCGCGGGCCTCACCCTGACCGCCACGCCGGCCCGGCACTTCTGCGGCCGAGGGCTGCGCAACACCCCGAACACCCTGTGGGCCTCGTGGGTCGTCGCCGGCCCCGAGCACCGGGTCTACCACAGCGGGGACACCGGTTACTTCCCCGGCTTCGCGGACATCGGCGCCGCGCACGGGCCCTTCGACGCCACGATGGTGCAGATCGGCGCGTACAGCGAGGACTGGCCCGACATCCACATGACCCCCGCGGAGGGGATGCGCGCGCACCTCGACCTTCAGCGCGGTGAGCCGACCGGGGTGATGATGCCCATCCACTGGGGCACGTTCACCCTCGCGTGGCACCCGTGGGAGGAGCCCGCCGAGGACACCGTGGCCGCCGCCCGGCTCGTTCGGGCCGAGGTCGCCGTACCGCGCCCCGGCGAGCCGTTCGAGCCCAAGGCCGGGCTGCCGCTCGATCTGTGGTGGCGCGAGATCGCCACCGTTCCCGCGGGCACCGTGTGGCCGGCGATCGACGACGGCCGCCCCGACCCGGCCAAGGCGTAGAAACGGCGCGACCCGCCTCGGGGCGGCTCGGATTGACACACTCCTACATATCGAGAAAACTAGATGCATCGAGCGCCGCCACCCGAAGCGGGACGTCGCACGAGACAAGGCGTCGCAGCAAGCAGCGCGCCGCCCGAGACGGACCGTCGCGCGAGAGGTATGGACCCGTGGATCCGCTGGCCGTGCACAAGGCCCTCGCCAATCCGGCGCGCGCGCAGTTCATGCAGTGGCTGAAGGACCCCGCGAGGTACTTCGACGAGGACTCCTACCGTCAGCAGGGCCTCGGCTTCCACATCGGCGTCTGCGTGGGCGACATCCAGGCGCGCGCCGGCTTGGCGCAGTCCGTGGTGTCCGGCTATCTGCAACTGCTCAAGGACGCCGGGTTGCTCGACTCGGAGCGCATCGGCAAGTGGACGTACTACCGCCGCAACGAGAAGACGATCGCGGCCTTCGCGGAGTACGCCCGGGACGCCCTGTAGACATCCCGTAGACCTCCGGTGGACGTCCCGTCGGCGGCGCCCCTCGGCTTCTCGATGCCACTCCCACCCGGCTCTTTCCGATCTTACACATCTACATATCCAGATATGTATGAGACCTACTCGCACCGGCAGACGGCATCGATCCGCCGCCGGGCATCCGAAAGGCGACGATGAAGAAGAGCGCCCCCATGATCTCGATCCTCGCCCTGGGCGTGTTCGGCATCATCACCACCGAGATGGGCATCATCGGGGTCCTGCCCCAGGTCTCCGACGAACTCGGCGTCTCGGCGTCCACCGCGGGATGGCTCGTCGGCGTCTTCGCCCTCGTGGTCGCGGTGACCGGACCGTTCGTGACGCTGCTCGCGTCCGGCATCAACCGAAAGGCCGTACTCGCGACCTCGATCGCGGTGTTCGCGCTCGCCAACGCCGTCTACGCGCTCACCACGCACTTCGAGGTGATGTTCGCGTTCCGCGTGATACCGGCGCTGTTCCATCCCGTGTTCTTCTCGGTCGCGCTCGCGACCGCCGCCCGCCTGGTTCCCGCCGCGAACTCCACCCGGGCCACGACCACGGTGTTCGCCGGGGTCACCGTCGGCTTCGCCTTCGGCGTGCCGCTGACCTCGTATCTGGCCGAACACCTGTCCCTCTCGGCCGCGTTCTGGTTCGGCTCCGCCGTCAACCTGATCGCCTTCCTGGGCATCCTGTTGTTCCTGCCGGCCCTGCCCGTGGAGCAACGACTGTCCTACGGCGCCCAGTTGCGGATCCTGCGGCGGCCGAGCCTGTGGCTCACCATCGGGTCGATCGTGCTGCTGTTCGCGGCGATGTTCTCGGTCTACGGCTACTTCGCCGAGTACTTGGAGCAGGTCACCGAACTGGACTCGTCCTGGGTCAGCGCGATGCTGATGGCGTTCGGCGTGGTGATGATCTTCGGCAACTTCCTCTTCGGAAGCCTGCTCCAGCGCAATACGGTCCGCACCGTGATCGCCTTCCCCGTCCTTTACCTGATCGTCTACACGCTCGTGTACGTGCTCGGAACGAGCTCGGTGCCGATGATCGGCGCGGTACTGCTGTGGGGAGTCGTGCATTCGGGCGGACTCGTGGTCAGCCAGAGCTGGTTGGGACGCGACGCGCACGAGGCCCCCGAGTTCGGAAACAGCCTCTTCATCTCGTTCTCGAACCTGGGCATCACCCTGGGCACCGCGGTCGGCGGCTGGGTGGTCTCCACGGTGGGCATCCGTGAACTGGCCTGGGCCGGGGCAGGCTTCGCCGCCGCCGCGCTGATCGTGATCGTGCTGCGGCTGAGGTCGGGCCTACCGTCGCCGACGCGAAGCGGGGCGGAGACCGCCGCGACCTCGCCCGAGGGCGTCCCCGCCTGACGGCGGCCGATCCCCTCCACCGGCCCCACGCCCACACCCGTCGGGAGTGGGGCCGCCCGCGGGACCTACGCCTTGGCGGCCGGCCGGTAGGTGCACACGTGCACGCCCGCGCCACTGATCACCGTCGAGACCAGTTCGAGCGTGCGCAGCCCACCGTCGTCGGGGAAGATCGACTTGCCGCCGCCCAGGAGCACCGGCATGACCATCAGGCGGAGTTCGTCGACGAGTTCCTCGGCCAGCAGGGTGCGCACGAGGGTGGGGCTCCCCATCACCAGCAGGTCGCCGCCCTCGCTCTCGCGCAGGTGCCGGATCCGCGCGACGGCCTCGTCGCCGGCGATGCGTGTGGTGTTGTTCCACGTGAGTTCGGCGTCGCTCAGCGTCCGGGAGACGACGTACTTGGGGATCGCGTTCAGCCGGTCGGCGAACGGGTCGCCGGCCCGCTCGGGCCAGGCGCCGGCCATCGTCTGCCACGTGCGGCGCCCGAACAGCAGCGCGTCCGCCTTGCCGGCCGCGTCGGCAAAGGCACCGCCGACCACCTCCGGGTCGAAGAACGGGTGCGACCAACCACCGTGCGCGAAGCCGCCGTCGTTGTCCTCGTCCGGTCCGCCCGGCGCCTGCACGACGCCGTCCAGGCTGATGAACTCGCTGATCACGATGCGCATGGGATGCTCCAGTTCCTCGCTGCCGGGTTACGAAAGGGAGACTGTAACGTCGCGCCGAAGTCATCGCGCCCGACCGACCCCACCACGGTGACGCGGGCCACACCGTCGCCGGCGCCCCAACCGACCTCCACACGCCGGGACTTGCGCGTGTCGTCGACGATTGCGGGAGGATTTCGGGTGTGCGGACATCGGCGGGGAGCAGGTTCGGGTCGGGGCGGGTGTGGGCGGGGTTGCTCGCGAGCGTGTTATTGGGCGGGTGTACCTCGTCCGGCGACGGCACCGAGGACCCCGGCCCACCGACGAGCGGTCCCCCCGACCGCCGAGGGTTCGTCATCCGCTTCGAGGAGCCGGCCGTCGCCGATCGCGACGGGGCCGCGTTCCTGCGCGAGCGGAAGGTGATGGAGACGGTCACCGCGACGCTCGACGCCTTCGTGCGCATGGACCGACAGGTGACCGTCGTCGGACGCTCGTGCGCGGGTGAGGGTTCCGCGTACGATCCGGACCGGCTTCGCATCGACGTGTGCTACGACGAGGTCGCCGAGGAACGCGGGCTGTTCGAGCGGGCCGGGCGTGGTCGGGCCGACGACGACGTGGCGGCCGTACTGGTGGAAACCCTCTACCACGAGGCGGGCCACGCCCTCGTCGACGTGGTGCGGCCGACCCTGACGGACCGGGCCGAGGAGGACGCCGCCGATCGGTTCGCGGCGCTGATGCTGCTGCGCCAAGGTCCGGACGGCGAACGACTGTTGCGCAGCGCCGCCGAGGAGTACCGACTCGCCGCGGCCGAGGGGGACCCCGCCGCCGGCGGCGCCGACGAGCACTCCCCGGACCTGGTCCGGGCGGCGAACCACGTGTGCTTCCTCTACGGCTCGGCCCCCGAACGCAACCTCGATCTGGCGAACTCGCCCCTGCTCTCCCCGGCCCGCGCCGCCGGTTGCGCGGCCGAGTGGACCCACGTCCGCGATGCCTGGACGGCCGACCTCGCGCCGGTGCTCCGGTGAGGTGCGCGGCGACCCCATCGCATCGATCGGTCACGAAAAGTGATTCGGGAATTACCCGTAGTATGTGCCGCGTGGACCGGGAAAGCGTTTCCTCCGCGGCGTTGCGCGTCGTGATCGTCGACGACCATCCGTTGTTTCGCGCCGGGTTGCGGGCGGCTCTGGAGAGCGCCGGTGACATCGCGGTGGTGGCCGAGGTCGAGACCGCCGCCGCCGCGACGCAGGTGGTCGCCGAACACCGCCCCGACCTGGTCGTGATGGACCTGAGCCTGCCCGACGGCTCCGGAATCGAGGCCACCCGCCGGATCGTCGCCGACGTGCCGGCCGTGCCGGTTCTGGTGCTGACCATGTCCGACGACGACGGCAGCCTGCTCGCCGCGATGCGCGCCGGGGCCGGCGGCTACCTCGTCAAGGGAGCCGCCCGCGACGAGGTCCTGCACGCGGTGCGC
>NZ_WWJX01001540.1 GCF_009865215.1 Streptomyces sp. SID3343
CGTCACGGGCGGCGCGGACGACGGTGGCGCCGAGCGGCTCGACCGCCTCGTGCGGGTTGCGCGTGGTGGGGATGAGGTGGCCGAGCCCGTGCCGTTCGGCGAGTTCGCATACCGCGGGGCCGCCGGCCAGCGAGTGGAAGCCGCCGGCGCAGCCGTCGCGCGAGGGCAGGCCGCCGGTGCCGGGGACCGGCAGGAAGCCGAGTTCACCGGCGCCGCCGGAAGCGCCGCGGCGCAGCTTTCCGTCGAGGACGACGGCGGCGCCGATGCCGTTGGCGAGCCACATGAGCACGAACGTCTCGTAGTCGCGGGCGACGCCGAGGCGGCGTTCGGCGAGGGCGGCGAGGTTGGTCTCGTTCTCGACCCGGACGATGGTGTGCAGGCGGTCCTGGAGGGCGCCGGCGAGGCTGCGGTGCCAGGTGGGAAGGCTCGGTACCTGGCTCAGTTCGCCCGTGGTGGGGTCGATGAGCCCCGGCGCGCCGATGCCGATGCTGTACAGGCGGGTGGCGCCGGCTTCGCGTGCGGTGCGTTCGACGAGGGCGGTGGTCTGGTCGACGGCCGCCTGTATGCCGCCGCCGGCGTCGACGGGTGCGGCGGCGCCGCCCAGACGGGTGCCGAGGAGATCGGTGATCACGACGCTGACCGTCTCGGCGCGAACGTCGAGCGCGGCCAGGTGCGCCATGTCGGCGACGATGCCGTACATCCGTGCGTTGGGGCCGCGCCGGCCGGTCGCGGACTCGCCGACATCGTGAACGAGGCCCGAACTCTGCAGGCGTTCGACGAGGTCGGCCACGGTCGCACGGGACAGCCCGGTGAGCGCCTTGAGTTGCCCTGCGGTCAGGGGGCCCTGCTGTTGCAGTAGCCGTAGGGCGAGCCGGTCGTTGTGGGCTCGGGCGGTACTCGGGGAGGCAGGGGGCATGGGGTCGATCCTCGCAGATATTACTTTCAGGAAGGGATCCAGATAGTTTACTCTGGTGCGGCAGGACAGGCAGAGCAGGCGACTCAGGGGAGAAGCTCATGTCTTTTGAAGCGATGCAGGCGGCCGGTGTCGTCGGTGCCATCCAGGCGGTCCGTTGTGGCCCGGCGCGGGAGATGGGCATCGGCGGCCCCACGGGTGTCGCCGCCGTCACCCCGCGGCCCGGCCTCGCGGACGCCTTCGATCCGCGCGGCCGGAAGGCCCGGTGGCGCCGGGGGCCGCGCGGCACAGGCAAGACCTACACGTGGCAGGCCACCGAGCCGG
>NZ_WWJX01000159.1 GCF_009865215.1 Streptomyces sp. SID3343
GGGAAGCGCAGCGGGCGGGTCGGGTCCATCGGGGCGACCGGCGCGAGGGCCGCCGCCGCGTCGCGGTTGCCGGCGGGCATGAGCGGGACCAGCCGCCGATACACCTCCTGCGCGTTCGCGGGCCGCTCGTCGGGCTGCTTGGCGAGCAGTTGCATCACCAGCAGTTCGAGCCCGGCGGGTATGTCGGGGCGCGCGGCGCCGAGCGGTTTGGGCGTGCCGTTGAGGTGCCCGACCATGACGGCCGCCATGGTCGGTCCGGTGAACGGCGCGTGCCCGGCCAGCATTTCGTAGACCAGGCAGCCGAGCGCGTACAGGTCGGTGCGTGGTTCGACGATGCCGTTCAACTGCTCGGGCGCCATGTACGCGGGCGATCCCGGCAACGCGCCGGTCGTGGTGAGCTTGGTCGACTCCGGGTCCAGGACGGCGGCGACGCCGAGGTCGAGCACCTTGACCGTGCCGTCGCGGCGCACCATCACGTTGCGCGGCTTGAGGTCGCGGTGCACGACCGGCACCGCGTGCACGGCCGCGAGCACCGAGCAGATCTGCGCGACCACCGCGACCGCCCACTCCCACGGCACGGGTTGGTTCTCGGCGATCAGGTCGGCGAGGTCGCAGCCGTCGAGCAGTTGCATGACCAGGTAGAGGTCGCCGGCGTCGGCGCCGCCGTCGAACACGGTGACCAGGCCCGGGTGGTCGATGCCCGCGGTGACCCGGCACTCGCGCAGGAAGCGCTGCTCCATGGCGGCGCGATCACCCGACGCGTCGACGAGGTCGTTGCGCAACAGCTTGACCGCGACCCGGCGTTGCAGGGTCCGGTCGTACGCCTTCCACACCTGTCCCATGCCGCCGCGACCGATCGCCGCGGACAGTTCGTAGCGGCCGGCGATGACGCGGCCCGGTGTGCTCATCGGGGTCCTCCGGGGTTGCCACCGTCCTGCTCACGCAGGCGTTCGCTGAGCCCTTGCAACCGGGCTCGGGCCCGCGCGGCGGGGTCGTCGGTCCCGGGTGGCGGGGTCGAGCCGGCCGGCGGGGTCGAGCCGAGCGGTGGGGTGGAACGCGGCGCGGGCGGCTGCGGGATCCGCGAACCGGCGCCGAGCGGTGGCGGGTTCGGCGGCGCAGCCGGTGGGGGCGGGGTGCGGGGCGGCGTGAGCGCGATCGTCGGGTGGTTGGGATCGCTTGGGTGGGCCGGGTGGTTCCGGTGGCTCGCCTGGCTCGCCTGGCTCGCCTGGCTCGGATTGCTCGGGTGGTTCGGATTGCTCGGGTGGCTCGGGTGGCTCGGGTGGTGCTGCGTCCGTACCTGCGCCGCTCCACCGTGGGTGGGTGATACAGGCGGCCGCGCATGCCAAGGCACGTACGCGGGTGGCTCCTGACCCTGCATCAGGCGCGGCCAACGGGCCGCCCGGACGAACCAGTGCACGGGCATCGCGATCATCAGCACGATCAGCATGATCATGCCGATGTCGTCGATCGGGGACTCGGCGCGCGCGACCTGGCCGGCGGCCTCGCGGGCCGCCTTCTCCTCGCTCGTGTCGACGCTGATCAACATCGCCAGGCCCACGATCGCGACGCCGGCGCTCACCGCGACCAGGACGCGATCGACGGTGCGCCGGGTGCGGATCGCCGCGACGAGCGCGGGCACCCAGCCGAGCAGTCCGATGGTCAGGATCGGCACGATGCCGATGCCGATGCGTGCGACCCAATGACCGGCCGTACCGCGGCGACCGGGCACGGGATCGCTCGATGGACCTTCCATGTGGTGTGTCTCCCGGGGAATGGCGGATCGGTGCCGCGTCCGCACCGTGGCCTGCCGGGGGGCAGCCGGCAAGGAGCCAGAAGACGGCGTCCGGAAAGCCTAGCGGCGCGAACCACCGGATGGCTGCCCGCTGTCGGATGCGGATGGCACCGACCGGTTCGCGCACCGGGCCGGCGGCCGGTTTGTGTCCTGGTTCGCCGGGCACCCATCGAGCCATCGAAACGGAGGCGACCGTGACTCATTCATCGTCCGAGGGGTCTGCCGAGGGCGTCGAGCCATTCGGTACCTCGCGGAACGCAGGCGCGAAGGGTTCGGCGGACGCGGCCGGTTCGGCTGGTTCGGCCGGTTCGGCTCGTTCGGACGGTTCGGCCGGTTCGGCTGGTTCCGATCGCTCGGACGGCTCGGACGGCTCGGCTCGTTCGGATGGTTCGGCTGGTTCGGCCGGGCAAGCCGACGGCGGAACGGTTCGAACGAACATCCCGGCCCGGATGGATCGGCTGCCCTGGGCCAAATGGCACTGGGTGGTGGTGATCGGACTCGGCACCGTCTGGATTCTGGACGGTCTGGAAGTCACGATCATCGGTTCGATCGGCGGTCGCCTCACCGAGGACGGTGCGGGGGTCGGTCTCACCACCGGCGACATCGGGCTCGCCGCGACGATCTACATCATCGGCGCGTGCGTGGGCGCGCTGTTCTTCGGCTATCTGACGGACCGTCTGGGCCGCAAGAAGCTCTTCCTGATGACGCTCGCGCTCTATCTCGCGGCGACCGTGGCAACCGCCTTCTCGATGAACCCGTTGTGGTTCTTCGTGTGCCGGTTCTTCACCGGGGCGGGCATCGGCGGCGAGTACGCGGCGATCAACTCCGCGATCGACGAACTGATCCCGGCTCGGGTACGCGGCCGGGTCGACCTGATCATCAACGGCTCGTACTGGCTGGGCGCGGCGTTCGGCGCGCTGTTGGCGATCCCGCTGCTGAACGAGGACCTGTTCTCCGCGAACCTCGGCTGGCGGCTCGCGTTCGGGCTCGGCGCGGTGTTCGGCCTGGTGATCCTGCTGGTGCGCCGCAACGTGCCCGAGTCGCCGAGGTGGATGTTCATCCACGGGCGGGCGGAAGAGGCCGACAAGCTGGTCGCGGGCATCGAGCAGGAAGTGGAGAAGGAGACCGGCAAGGAACTGCCGGCGGCCGACACCTACATCAAGGTCCGCACGCGGCACAGCATCGGTTTCGGGCAGATCGTGCACGCGATGGTTCGGCTGTACCCCAAGCGCTCGATCCTGGGCCTGTCGCTGTTCATCGGGCAGGCGTTCCTCTACAACGCCGTCTTCTTCACCCAGGCGCTCGTGCTCAAGGAGTTCTTCGGCGTCGCCGACAACCGGGCCCCCCTGTACATCATTCCGCTGGCGATCGGCAGTTTCGTCGGCCCGCTCGTGCTGGGCCGGTTGTTCGACACGATCGGTCGGCGGGTGATGGTGTCGGCGTGCTACATCGGGTCGGGCGTGCTGCTCATCGTGACCGCGTTGATGTTCCGGGGCGGTTCGCTGTCCGCGACGAGCCTGACCGTGTGCTGGTGTGTGATCTTCTTCGTGGCGTCGGCGGGCGCGAGTGCGGCGTATCTGACGGTCAGCGAGATCTTTCCGATGGAGACGCGGGCGCTGGCCATCGCGTTCTACTACGCCGTGGGTACCGGGCTCGGCGGTGCGATCGGCCCGCTGCTGTTCGCGAAGCTGGTCGACACGGGCAAGGAATCCCAGGTCGCGATGGGCTACTTCCTGGGCGCCGGGCTGATGATCGCGGCGGGGCTCGTGGAGATCTTCCTCGGAGTGGAGGCGGCGGGTCGATCCTTGGAGGACGTGACCCGGCCGCTGAGCGAGATGGACGACGAGGGTGGCACGGACGCGGACGACACGCGCGGACCGGGCGAGGGCGACAAGGACGCGCGGGAGAACCGGGCCGCGCGTGAAGGCGGAGACGGCGACGACGCGCCCAACGGCCGGGACGAGGACATCGAGACGGTGACCTGGACGCCGACCGGCTCGTCCACGAGCCAGACCGCGGCGCGGGGCCCGGCGGCGAAGCCCGGGATGACCGGGCGGCCGGACGCGTTGCGCCGGCGGCGCCGGCGGTGAACGCCTCGATCGCTCCGCCGAGGCCGCGCGGTGGGGTCGCGGGCGGTGGGGTCGGGGCGGTCGGGGCCGCGGCGGGGTCGGTGAGCCCGCGGCAGTCGGCGGGTCGCGCGCGGTGGGGATCGGCCGGGCAGCGGGGATCGGCCGGGCGGCGGGGTGGTCGGGTGGTCGGGTGGTGCCTCGGTCCGGGTGTCGGCGGAGGGTCGTGGGCGGTGTGCCCGGCGCTCGGGGGACACGGCCGGGGGCGGTGGGTACGGCCTCGGCGAGGCAACCGGGGGCGGTGCGTACGGCATCGGTGAGCCGACGGGGGCCGGTCGGTACGGCCTCCGCGGGACAGTCGGGGCCGGTGCGTACGGGCTCGGCCGGGTGGATCGGGGCCGATACGTACCGGCTTGGCAGCCGGGGCGGGGCCGGCGCGCCGGTCGCCCCCGGCGGGACGGACCGGACACTGTGAGGAGTACCGTGCTCGGGTGTACCGCTTCCTGCTGACGCCGCGCTGGATCGCCATGTTCCTGCTCGTGGTCGTGTTGATCCCGATCATGGTCAAGCTCGGCTTCTGGCAGTTCCACCGCCACGAGAACAAGGTCGCGCACAACGACCTGATCAGCGCGAACATCAAGCGCAAGCCCGTGCCCGCGGACGAGATCCTCGCCGTGGGCACGAAGGTGTCCGGTGACCTGCAATGGCGTCAGGTGACCGCGACGGGCGTGTACGACACCGATCATCAGGTGCTCGCGCGGGGGAGGTCGCAGGACGACAAGGTCGGCTACTACGTGGTGACCCCGCTCGTCACCGCCGACGGCCGCACCCTGCTGGTCGACCGCGGCTGGGTGGCCTACCCGAATTCGGCCACGGACCGACCCGACGTTCCGCCGCCGCCGTCCGGCCGGGTCACGGTCACCGGTCGGCTGCGCCCGGACGAGACCCGCAAGGACTCCGGCATCCAGGACAAAAGCACGCCCGAGGGCCAGGTGATGCGGATCTCCGGACCCGAGCTGGCCCGAAAGCTCCAGCACCCCCTGTTCGGCGGCTACATCGAACTGACCGCCGAGGCCCCGACGCCGGCCAAGGCCCCCGCGCTGATCCCGGAGCCGGACGACGAGGACCTCGGCCCGCACCTCGCGTACGCGGTGCAGTGGTGGCTCTTCGCGCTCGCGCTGTTGTCGATGTACATCAAGCTGATCCGCAGCGAGGCCAAGGAGCTGGAGGCCGAACTGGCCGCGCTCGACGCCGCGGCGAACGAGGACGAACACGAGGAGCCGGCGCGGGTGTAGCGGCTCTCGGGTCGACTCTCGGTTCGGTTCCCCGCCCGGTCTTCGGACTACTACAGGCCCTTGACCAGCTCCGGCAGCACGTCGCCGATCGGCTCGCGGATCACCGCGTCGGCGACCGCGTCGTACGGGGTCTCGCCCGCGTTGACGATCACCAGCTTGGCGCCGGACTCCTGGGCGACCCGGCACAGCGACGCGGCCGGCTCGACCTGGAGGGTGGTGCCCACGGCCAGGAACGCGTCACCGATCTGCGCCGCCATCGCGGCCCGTTCCAGGACGCCGTGGTCCAGGCCCTGGCCGAACATGATCGTCGCGGTCTTCTGGATGCCGCCGCACTGCAGGCAGCGCGGGTCGTCCTCGCCCATGGCGATCCGCTCCAGGGCGGCGTCGAGCGTGGTCTGCGTGGCGCAGTCGGTACACACGACGTAGAACATCGTGCCGTGCAGCTCGATGATCTTCTCCGGGCTGTTCCCGGCCCGCCGGTGCAGACCGTCGACGTTCTGGGTGACCAACGCGTTCAACCGGCCGCATCGTTCGAGGTCCACGAGTGCGGCGTGACCGGCGTTGGGCCCGGCCAGGCGCGCGGGATTGTCGCGGCGCAGCAACCACGAGCGCCGCCGGATGTCCTCGTCGCCCATGTAGTAGCCGTAGGTGACGAGCTTTTCGGCGTCGGGATCCTTGGTCCAGACGCCCTGCGGGCCCCGGTAGTCCGGGATGCCCGAGTCGGTGGAGATGCCGGCCCCCGTCAGCACGGTCACGCCGTCGTCGGCCTGCCGGATCCACTCCCGCACCACGTCGATCTCTTCGGTCATGCCACCGAGGGTAGCGAGCCCGTTCGGGTGACGGCCCGTCATTTATCCGGCGCCGATCACGCCGGGCGGCTTGAGTCGAAGGGGGCGCCTGGGCCACGCTGAAGCGGCCGGTGGGTGGGTTGTCCACGGAGAACGGATCGGCGCGGGGAGGGGGCCACATGGATCGCGTATGCGGGGAGGGGCACCGGTCGAGGTCGGGCGACCACTGCGACGAGTGCGGTCGGCCGACGCGGCCGGTCGCGGTCGCCTCCACGACGTGCCCGACGTGTGGTCGCCCGGTTCACCCGGCCGCGGGGTTTTGTGAAGCGTGCTGGGTCCATCAGGCGCCGACGGTCGACAGTACGGGCGACGTCGGCCTCCTCGTCGCCGCGGCCGGGGCCGGTGCGCTGCTCAAGCCCTTCCTGGACGCACTCGCCGCGTCGCTGGGCGGCCGGCTCGGCGAGAGCGCGGCCGCCGCGCTGTCCAGGATCTCGGTGCGTCGGCGGGGGCGTGACGGCGCCGACCTCGTCCTCGATCTCGATCCGGTTCCCTCCCCGGGCCACGACCGGGCGACCCTGGTCGAACTGCCGCCCGACACCCCCGCCGAGGCCCGTCGGGCCCTCCTCGCTCTCGACCTCACCTCCGACGCGATGCGCGGACGCCGACTGCGCTGGGATCCGAGCGCGCGCGGATGGTCGACGGTCGACGAAGCCGGCGGGCACTCCCCGGGCTGGTTCGCCACCGTCGCCGCCGACCGGGGTTACTACAACGCCACGGTGGCCCGTTCCGCGCCGGGCGTGGTCGACGCCTTCGACTTCCCCACGCGTCCCCGCCCGCGCCGGATCGAGCTGACCGCCGCCCGGATCACGATCGGCCGCAGCAGTCCCACTCGCGGCGGCACCTACGACATCGACCTGGCGTCCGACCCGGGAGACCCCGGCGTCTCCTTCCGCCACGCGGCCCTACTCGGCGAACCCGGCACCTGGACCCTCGTCGACCTGGGCTCCACGAACGGCACCCGTCTCAACGACAACGCCGCCCCGATCCCGATCAACGCCCCGATCACACTGCACCACGGCGACCGCATCCACGTCGGAGTGTGGACCACGATCACCTTGACGCACGGCCGGTGACGCACGGCGGGTGACGCACGGCGAGCGACGCAGGCGAGCGACGCGGGTGACGGGGTCGGCGGGTGGAAAGGGTCATCGATCGAGCTCGGCGTCCCGCGCGTTCGCCATCCGTTCGGAGGTCCAGGGACTCGTGCCCGTATCTGTGCTCGTACACCTACACCTACACCTACTCGTATTCGTACTCGTACTCGACGAAGAAATTCTGCTGCTTCCGGGAATGTCGTTCCCGTCAGCTCGGTCAGCCCCGTCCGATCAGCCCAGGGCGGCCGAGAGCCCGAATTTCTGATCTTGAGCGAGGGGCCCTGGGGATGGCAGCCGGGACGACGGACGGCCGTAGCGGTGGATACGGGTCAGGTCGGTGGGTCGTCCGTGCGGGCGGGGAGGAGCAGTCGGAAGGTGGCTCCGGCGCCTGGAGCCGTGGAGAGTTCCAGGCGGCCGCCGTGGGCCTGGGCCAGCGATTGGGCGATGGCCAGGCCCAGGCCCGCGCCCGCGCCGGTGTTTCGGCTGCGCGAGCCGTCCGCGCGGTAGAAGCGCTCGAAGGCCCGGCGGGCCTGCTCGTCCGTCAACCCCGGTCCGGCGTCCGCCACTTCGAGGACCACGCCGTCGGCTGTGGTACCCACTCCGATCCGGACCGCAGTGCCTGCCGGGGTGTGCGCGACGGTGTTGCCGATCAGGTTGGTGACCACTTGGCGCAGTCGGCGTTCGTCACCCATGGTCGGTGCCGGGCTTACCACTTCGCCGTCCGGACCGGTGAGCCGGACCGGTCGCGTGGGGTCGAGGGCGCGCAGATCGTGCAGGGCGTCGGCGGCGAGCGAACGCAGGTCCATCGGCTCCGGCCGCAGGTGCGCCGCGCCCGGGACGGACGCGGCGCCTTCGTCGAGACGGGCGAGCAGCAGCAGGTCTTCGACGAGGCGGCCCAGGCGCGTCGACTCGCGCTCGATCCGGTCCATCGCGCGGTCCACGTCCGCGCGTTCGGGCAGGGCGCCCATGCGGTACAACTCGGTCAGGCCCTTGATCCCGGTCAGCGGGGTGCGCAGTTCGTGGCTCGCGTCGGCGACGAACCGGCGCAGCGTGGCCTCCGACGCGGCGCGCGCGGCGACCGCGGTCTCGATCTGCGCGAGCATGCCGTTGAGTGAGCTGCTCAGGCGCCCGATCTCGGTGTCGGGCCCGGCGGTGTCCGGCACCCGGCGGCCCAGGTCGCCGCCGGCGATGGCCACGGACGTCTCCTCGATCCGGCGCAGGGGGCGCAGCCCGGCCTTGACCGCGAAGAAGCCGAGCAGCGTGAGCAGGGCGAGCGTCGCGGCCGTGATGACCAGGCACACCGACCGCACCCGGTGCACGGTCGCGTCCACCTCGTCGAGCGAGGCCGCGACCAGCAGGCCCGAGCCGGGGTTGCCGGTGGTACGGGGCAGCGCGAGCACTCGCCACGGGGTGCCGTCGTCGGCACGCAGGTCGAACGGACGCCCGGCCCGCCGCCCGATCGCCGCGGTGTTCAGGGTCGGTGGCGTCGGGGGCGGATCGTCTCGGTGCGCGCCGGCCCGACCGCTCTGCTCGATCCGGCCGTCCGGGGCCAGATAGGCGATGTACAGGTCGCCGACCAGGTCGAGCGGTCGGGCCGGCGACGGGTCGTGTGGTGGGGCCCGTGACGGTTGCGGTGGCTGTCCGAAGCCGGCCAGGAACTGCGGGGGTACGCCGGCCGTGAACCGTCCGACGGAGCGCAGTTGGTTGTCCACCCGGTCCACCAGGGGCGCGCGCAGCGACGCGAGTACGACCGCGTCGCTGACCAACAGCCCGATCGCGAGCAGACCCACGACCAGCAGCAGCACCCGCGCGCGCAACGAGCGGCGGCCGAACGCGCGTCGACACCGCCGGGGCAACCCGGACCACCGGCGCGACGGCCTTACGCGGCGCGCACCGGTCGTTTCGGCGGGGCGG
>NZ_WWJX01001541.1 GCF_009865215.1 Streptomyces sp. SID3343
CCGCCCGCGCCGCATCGGTCCTGGAACAGGCCGACACCGACGCCACCCGCATGCGCACCGAGGCCGAGGCCGCGTCGCAGGCACTGCGTACCAAGACCACCGAGACGGCCCGTTCCGTCCTGGAACAGGCCGACGCCGAGGCCGAGCGGATGCGCACGGAGGCGGACGCCTTCGCCCGCAAGCTGCGCGAGGAGACCACGGCGACCGCGCGTTCGGTGCTGGAGAAGGCCGACGCCGAAGCCGTCAAGATGCGCGCCGAGGGCGAGGAGACCGCACTCGGCATCCTCGAACAGGCGGACGGCGAGGCCCGCACGCTCCGGCAGGAGGCCACCGCCGCGCTGGAAGCCGCCAAGGCCGAGGCCGTCACGACCCGGGCCCAGGGCGAGGCCGACGCGGACCGTACCCGCTCCGAGGCTCAGGCCGCGGCCCGCGCACTGCTGGAGCGGACCGAACACGACACCGAGCAACTACGCACCGAAGCCGAGACCGCCGCCGCGACGCTGCGCCGGGAAGCCGCCGCCGCCCTGGAAGCCGCGCAGGCCGAGGCGGCCCGCCTGGGCCGGGA
>NZ_WWJX01001542.1 GCF_009865215.1 Streptomyces sp. SID3343
GCGCCGTGTGGCCTCGCCGGCGCCACGATCGTGCACCCGGGAGCGGCTGCCGCGGCCCGGCGCTGGCCCGCGGATCGGTTCGCCGCGCTGGTGCGCGCGCTCACGCTGCGCGGTCATCGGGTCGTGGTCACCGGTGGCCCCGAGGACGACGCGTTGGTCGAGCGGGTCGCGTGCGACGCGGGCTCGGCGGCGGGCCGTACCGACGTCGCGGAGTTGGCCGCGCTGGTGGCGTCGGCCCGCCTGGTGGTCAGCGGGGACACCGGGGTGGCGCACCTGGCCTCGGCCTTCGCCCGTCCGTCGGTGACCCTGTTCGGCCCCACGCCGCCTGCGGAGTGGGGACCGCCGGCGGCGGGTCGGCATCGGGTCCTGTGGCCCGCGCCGCCCGGGTATCGAGGGGACCCGCATGCGACGACGGTGGATCCGGTGCTGGCCTCGATCGACGTCGAGGCGGTGGTGCGGGCAGCCCACCGGGCGGGCGCCGCGAACCGCCCGACCGTGCCGGACCGG
>NZ_WWJX01001543.1 GCF_009865215.1 Streptomyces sp. SID3343
GGCACACCGAGACGGCCCCGAGCAAGCCGCACGTCTTCGTCGACGCCCGCAGCGGCACCGTGCTCGACGCCTACGACGACGTGCGCGCCGGCGCCGGCCACAGCAAGTGGAACGGGCCCGACCCGATCACCATCGACACCGTCCACTCCGGATCGCAGTACACGCTGACCGACCCCAATCGTCCGGGCCTGAGTTGCGGGAAGTACAGCGGCGGCGGATTCACCAAGTACGTCGACGACTGGGGCACGGGCAATCCCACCAGCCTGGAAACGGGCTGCGTCGACGCGCTGTGGGCCGCGCAAAAGGAGTGGGACATGCTCCGCACCTGGCTCGGCCGCAACGGGCACAACGGCGCCGGACGCACGTGGCCGATCGCGGTCGGCCTCAACGACGTCAACGCCTACTGGGACGG
>NZ_WWJX01001544.1 GCF_009865215.1 Streptomyces sp. SID3343
ACCGCCGCCGCACCGCCGCTGGTACCGCACCTGGTCCAGCACGCCGGCCGCCGGCTCTCGCTCAAGCAGACCAAGGAGGGCAACATCCTCATCGGCGGCGGCCGCGCCGCCAAGTTCGTCCAACACGCGGGCGTGCTCGACCTCGACGCCCGACCCGAACTACGCCTGGACGCGGTCTTCGCCGGCGCCGACGCCGCGCGCGTGGTCCCCGCCGTCCAACGTCTGCCGGTCCTGCGGATCTGGTCCGGCGCCACGTCGCTGGCTCCCGACCAACTCCCGCTGCTGGGGCCCGTTCCGCGCCGACCGGACTTCTACGTCGCCACCGGCGGGTCCGGCTTCACCCTCGGCCCCACCTACAGCCGGCTGCTCGCCGAACAGGTCCTCACCGGCGCCACCGGGCTGCCCCTCGACGACTACTCCCCCGCACGGTTCGGAGCGCTGAACTTTGTCTGATCACCCCGCCCGGGCCGCCATCACGCTCGACGGCGAACCGCGCACCGTCCCCGCCGGCCGCTCACTCGCCGCCGCGCTCCTCGCGATCGGCGCACCGGTCACCCGCCACGACCGGGCCGGCCGCCCCCGCGCGCCCTACTGCGGGATGGGCGTGTGCTTCGACTGCGCCGTCACCGTCGACGGTGCCCCGCTGATCCGCTCATGCCAGGAACCCGTACGCGACGGCATGAACGTGGTCACCACCGGCGTCGCCCTCACCGTCGTCGACAGCAGCACCGTGAACAGCACCGTCGTGAACAGCACCACCGTGGACACCACCGGCGAGGTCGCCCCGTGAACGACACCACGCCCGACCTGCTGATCGTCGGCGCCGGCCCCGCCGGCCTGGCCGCCGCCACCACCGCCGCCCGGCACGGCGCCCGCGTCGTGGTCGTCGACGAACAGGCC
>NZ_WWJX01001545.1 GCF_009865215.1 Streptomyces sp. SID3343
CTCGCGGCGGTCGACGCCGCCCTGGCCGACGGCGAGGCCGGCGCGCAGCGGCTCGGCGCGATCGTCGACCGCCTGGTCACCGGTCTCGGCGGACACCTGCGGCACGAGGAGGACGACGCGCTCGACCTGATCGACGCCTACGCGACCTCGGACCTCCTCCAACGCTTCGGCGCCGCGCACGCCACCCGCATCGGCCCGGACGGCTCCCGCTATCTGCCGTGGCTCCTCGACGGGGCGAGCGAGGAGCGCACCGACGCCGTCCTGGGCCGACTGCCCGAGCCCGCGCGCTCGGCCTTTCACGGCACCTGGCGACCGGCCTACATCGAACTGAACCGTTGGGCCGGCACCGCGCGTACCCCCCGC
>NZ_WWJX01001546.1 GCF_009865215.1 Streptomyces sp. SID3343
GGCCCGTGGACCGAACTCGCCGACGCGACCCCGGCCCAGGTCCTCGACCTGGTCGACCGGGCCGAGCGTCCCGACGCCCTCGCGGCGGAACTGACCGTCCTGACCCGGATCGCGGTGCGCAAGTACCAGCTGGTCCGCGTCGGGCTCCTGACGACCGCCGCGACCGTCGCCGTCTACGCCACCGCGGCACTCGTCTCCGTCGTCCACTGACCCACCCACCCATCCAGGAGCAGCCTTGACGAACAACCTGCACAGCACCGATCCGATCATCCGCATCGT
>NZ_WWJX01001547.1 GCF_009865215.1 Streptomyces sp. SID3343
GCCTGGCCGGACTCGCCCGGGCCGAGCGCGACCAGGTCCTCGTGGACCTGGTCCGGGCCGAGGTGGCCGGCGTCCTGGGCGCCGACCCCGAAGCGATCGGCGCGCGCCGGGCGTTCGGCGACCTCGGAACGGACTCGCTGACCGCCGTCGAACTGCGCAACCGGCTCAACGCCGCCACCGGGCTACGCCTGCCCGCGACGCTGATCTTCGACTACCCGACGCCGACGGCGCTCGCCGACTTCCTGCGCGGGGAACTGGTCCCCGACGACGCGGCGTCGACACCCGTCGCGTCGGCCGCCCGGAGCGCCGCCGGGGTCGCCGACGACCCGATCGTCATCGTCGGCATGGCGTGCCGGCTGCCCGGCGGCGTCGAGTCGCCCAGTGACCTGTGGCGCCTGGTCGACTCCGGCACGGACGCGGTCGGCGAGTTCCCGACCGACCGAGGCTGGGACGTCGACGACCTGTTCGACCCCGACCCGACGGCGGCCGGCAAGTCCTATACCCGACACGGCGGATTCCTCCACGAAGCCGCCGATTTCGACGCGGACTTCTTCGAGATCTCCCCGCGCGAGGCACTCGCCACCGACCCCCAGCAGCGACTGCTCCTGGAAACCACGTGGGAGGTCATCGAACGCGCGGGCATCGACCCGACCACGCTGCGCGGCAGCCGCACGGGCGTGTTCGCGGGAGTGATGTACCACGACTACGCGCCGCACCCCGGCAACGTGCCCGCGTCCCTGGAGGGATACGTCGGCAACGGCAACGCGGGCAGCGTGGCCTCGGGCCGGATCTCGTACTCGTTCGGCTTCGAGGGACCCGCCGTCACGATCGACACGGCGTGCTCGTCGTCACTGGTCACCCTGCACCTGGCCGCTCAGTCGCTGCGGCTCGGCGAGAGCGATCTCGCGGTCGCGGGCGGGGTCGCGGTGATGGCGTCACCCGGCGCGTTCACCGAGTTCTCCCGCCAACGCGGCCTGTCCGTGGACGGGCGCTGCAAGGCGT
>NZ_WWJX01001548.1 GCF_009865215.1 Streptomyces sp. SID3343
AACCCGATCCTGCGTCAGTTGCGTCCTACTCGGCGAGTGAGTGCTCTGTTGAGGTGGGAAGGAATCGTCGTCGATCCGCTCGGCGCCATCCTGGCATTACTGGTGTATCAGGCCATTACCAGCATCGACGGATCTTCCATCGGACAAGGCGTCTTGAATCTGGGGCTCACCCTATTGGTCGGGCTGCTCTTCGCTGGCCCCATCGGGTGGAT
>NZ_WWJX01001549.1 GCF_009865215.1 Streptomyces sp. SID3343
CGCCCGTCATGGTGTCGGCGCTGCGCTCGCGCGGCCTGCGCGCAGAACTGCGGACCGACACCGCGCACACCCTGCCGGAACCGGCCGACCCGAACGGCCTGGTCGCGCTCTCGCCGGCCGCGCCGACCGTGTCCCGCCGGGGCGCGCTCGCGCTCGTCGGCGCCGGGTCGCTGGTCCTGCTGGCGACCACGGCCGGGCAGAGCATCGGCG
>NZ_WWJX01000160.1 GCF_009865215.1 Streptomyces sp. SID3343
GACCACGTCCTGGGCGACAAGGGCTACAGCTCGCGAAAGATCCGCCCGCACCTGCGACGGCGAGGCATCCCGCACACCATCCCCGAACGCCGCGACCAGGTCGGGAACCGTCTCCGCAAGGGACAACACGGCGGCCGCCCGCCCTTGTTCGATCCCGAGGCGTACAAGCGACGCAACGTCGTCGAACGCTGCTTCAACCGCCTCAAACAATTCCGCGGAATCGCCACACGCTACGACAAGACCACCTCCTCGTTCACCGCCGCGATCACCATCGCGTCCATCCTGCTCTGGCTCAGACGCCCACTTTGAAGACACTTCCTAGCAGAACGAGAACGCGCAGTCGACCAGCGTCTGATGGCGGCGGATCGCCGTGTCGGAGCGGACTTGGAAGTCGGCCCACCCGAGTTCGTCCTTCACCTGCTTGTATCCCTGCTCGATCCAATGACGGATCCCATGGATGCGCACGCCTTCCGTCAGGTCGGCGGCCGGGTGCGGGGCCTCGTCCTCGCGCGGCCCGCCCGGGCGGGGAGGGTTCGTGGCGAGATACCAGGTGACCCTGGCCGGCAGCGTCGCCGGGTCGGTGGTGGCCACCACCAGCCGGGTCGTCCCGTCCGGCCCCCACCACCCGAGCGTCGCGTCGGCGGCCCACCACGGCTCGGTGTGCCCGTCGCGGAAGGTGCGGATCACCGCGTACCTGTCGCCGGGTCGGTCCGGTCCGTGCCGGACCGGTTCACGGGCGGCGTCGACGGGGGTGTGGGCCTGGTCGCCGTATGCCCAGGTCCCGCGCCGTGGCTTCGACGCCATGACGAACGGCAGTCCGGCCTCCCGCAGTTCGCCGCGGAAGCCGTCCTGGTCGCCGTACGCGCAGTCGGCCGCCGCCGCCCGGAACACGAACCCCGCGTCGTGGGCCTGTACCGCCGGCTCCGCTCCGATCCGCAGCCTGGTGCGGAACCCCGGGTCGTTCCTTCCCTTCGGGAAATGCCGGGCCGGCGTGTAGGGGACGGCGTGGAGCGGGTGGTAGACCCGTTCGTCGGCCCAGAGGGTGGTCACCGTGACGACCCCGTTGTCGGTCCTGCCCAACCGTCCCAACCATTGGCGGCGCACGTGCGCGGTCGCCGTTCCGTCCTTGCGGTCCCCGTAATCGTCGATGACCGATACCCCCGCCTCGTGCGGGGCGGTCGCGGGCTCGGCACGCAGCAGTTCCAGTCGGCGGGCGTTGACCCGTTCGTGGTCCCAGGTCGACTCGGAGAGGAAGAACTGCAGCCGCTGCACGGCCGGGTGTTGCGCGCCGGCCACCGGCGCGGCCCCGGCCAGGCAGGTCAGCGTCTTGTTCCGGTCCCGCGGCGCCAACAGCCCGACCAGGTACTCCCGGAACCCCCGCCGCCGGGCGAGCGTCCCGAACAGGTCGTCGAACCGGGCCGCGTACCCCTCCAACGGCCCCGGCGCAGGCGGACACGGCACACGAGCGGTCATGGCACGCCCCCGAACGGGCCCACGAATACCGCTACTTCATGGCATACCGCTATTCGAAGCCGCCGTCAACAAACCACCGCTAGTCGAGGGTGACCCGGACGGTTTTGGTGGTGCCGTCCTGTTGCCGGTAGGTGAGGGGGACTTCGGCGCCGGAGCGGACGCGGCCGATGCGGGCGGCTCGCAGGTCGGCGGCGTTGGTGACGGGTTTGCCGTCGAAGGAGGTGACGACGTCTCCGACGCGGATGCCGGCCCGGTCGGCGGGGCTTTCGCGGGTGACGCCGCGCACGCGGGCGCCGCTCCTGTCGGGAGTGTCCTCGTGTTGGAGGCCCAGGATTCCCTGTTCACCTTCGGTGATGACGACGAGGGGTTGTTCGTCGTCGTCCAGGCTGAAGGTGCCGGAGTACTCGCCGCCCGCCAGGGGCGCGTCGGCGTCGGCGCGGAGGAGGACACGGACCGGGGTGACGAAGTTCCACCGGCCCGGGGGTGTCCACGCCGTCGCGGTCGAGCCGTCGCGGGCGATGTCGACGTCGCACGAGGGGCAGTCCAGGTCCAGGTCCAGGATCCGGGTGTGCTCGGGCGCGGTGGCGGTGAAGACGCCCTGGCTGGGGCGGGACCGGTGGTCGGGGTCGTAGACGACCTCGCGTGCCTCGCCGGGCGCGTCCAACTCGGGGATCTCGCGCTGGGGTTGCAGCCCCGCGGGGGCCCGGAGCGTGGTGTGCGCGGCGGCCGGAGTGGACGCGGTCGCGGCGACCGGGTGGAACGCGATCGGCAGCAGGACACACACCCCGACCCCGAGGATCGTCCAAGGCCCCACGGGATGGTGGGCCTCGCGGGTTCGTTCCACGGCGGCGGGTCGGCGTGAACGCGTATTCGTCATTTGTCGGAGGTTAGGCCCGAAGAAATCCGCAGGGGTGAAAACACGCGCAGAACACCTCATCGCGTCGTTTTTCGCGATGTGCTGGACCCGTCGATCCCACCACCACCCTCAGGAGAGCGCCTCCCATGAGCGCCCACACCCGTCGTATCACCCGAGCCGCCGCCACGGTGGCGGTCACCGCCGCGGCACTGCTGCCGTCCGCGTTCCCCGCCCAGGCCGCCCCCCTCCCCAAACGGCACGAGATCGTGAGCGTGATCAACCAGAAGTGTCTGGCGGTGGACCACACGTCCGAGGTCGTCACGGGGGACTGCAACGTCGGCGACAGGATCTTTGAGTGGGAACTGCGTAACGCGCCCGGATGGGACGGCGTCGGGGATCACATCGTCAGGATCGGCGGGGACGACGCCATACTGGAGCTCCACGGCTGCCTGAGCCACGCCCCGTCGGGGACGTCCGTCTTCTTCGCGTCGTGCAAGTCCACCACGGCCAAGAACCAATGGAAGATGGAGGAAAGCGGCGTCGGCGTTCGGTTCCGCTCGTCGAGCGGCACGTGCCTCACCGAAGAGCGCACAGCCGACCACTTTGGCGACCGTGAGCTCTACCTCGGCGATTGCGCCGACTCGACCGCCGCGCACATCTGGTCGGTGGTCTGAGCCGACCGTACCGCACGTCGGGTTCCGCCTCGGACGGCTCCGGGGCGGCCGGGGCCACCCCGGCGCGTCACCACGGTTCGGCGAAGGTGACGGTGTGGCGCACGCGGTGAAGCTGGGTGTCGCCCTCGCCAACGCCCGGCAGCGGCGGCCGACATGGCCGGCGGAGCGGATCGACGCGTTGGCCGCGCTCGGGATGCGATGGGCCTGATCCGGCGATCGGGGCCTGGGGTCGAGTCGGCTTCACGATGTCGGGGCCGGGTCGTCGGGCGCCGGGCGGGCGACATCGGGTCCGCTCTCTTTCGGGTGAACTTGCCCGCGCGATCGCAGCCGGCGGTCCGGCCCGGCCCTGCGGCCGCGCCGGACAGGGCGATTTCTCGGTTGGTCCTCGTCGTCAGAGCCGTGGTCGGCGTGCAGGTCAGCGTGGAAATGGTCACCGTTGCACACTCGGTTCGGCCTCGTCGTGGGAACGCGGGCCGTTACGGGCGGGTGTGCAGATCGGCGACGGGCGTGACGTCGACTCGGCCGAGGCCGCGTGCGGAGGGGTCCAGGGCCATGGTGTCCTCGATCAGGTTCTCCAGGTCGGGGTCCGGCCAGGGGCGGGCGTCGGCCAGGGGGACGCGTCGGCGGCCGGTGACGATGTC
>NZ_WWJX01001550.1 GCF_009865215.1 Streptomyces sp. SID3343
GGACGCGATCAGCGTGCCGTACAACTCCCACCGATCCGGATTCCCGATCGAGTCGGCGAGCAGGATCGTCTCGGTCCGCTGCCGATCCGCGTCCGCCTCGGACTGCCGCTCGCGCAACGTCTCCTCGGCCCGCGCCGCCGCCTCGGTCGCGGGTCGACCCTGGAGCAGCAACAGGTGACCGTAGGCCGCGAACAGCGCGGCGAGCGAATGGAACAGGCTGCGCAGCGACTCCGCGGTCGCCACCGGGATGGAGGAGGAGCGCTCCTCGGTGTACAGCGCGCTCAACGCCCGACAGACGCTACGCAGCGCCACGGCGCTGATCTCCGCCGTGTCGAGCCCGCTCCGTAGGGCCACCACCGTCGTGGTCGCCCGGCGCCCACGCGGGTTCAACCGGGTGCCCTCCTCGGCCGTGGCCAACGTCGCGTCCACGCGCACGATGTCCCGGTCGATCCGGCGAGCCTCCTCCAACCACGCGTGGGCGCGGGCCGGGGTGACGTCGTCGACCACCTCGGAGGCCATCGTGTCGAGCAGCCGGATCAGCGCGTCGATCGCCGACTTCACCGCCTCGTTCGCCGGCCGCACGTGCACCGGCGGCGCGAGCACGAGCGAGAACACCATCCCGACCGCGGCGCCGATCAGCGTCTCGGCCACCCGGTCCCACGCGGTGTCCGCGACCTGGCTGACGCCGAGCACGATCATCGCGCTGATCGCCACCTCGTTGATCGAGTCGCGGAGCCGGATCAGATGCCCGATGCCCAGCGCGGCCAGCAGCAACAGGGACAGGCTCCACCAGTTCAACCCCACGGCCTCGCTGAACAAGACGGCGATCAGCACACCCAGGACCACGCTCGCGACTCGCCGCACGCCGGTG
>NZ_WWJX01001551.1 GCF_009865215.1 Streptomyces sp. SID3343
CACCGAGCGGCCCGCGCGGTCGGTGCCCAGGGTCGGGCCGATCGCGGCCGGCGTGTCGGCGAGCAGGCTCGCGGGGGCGTCGCCGCGCAGTACGACGGGCCGTCCCGCCGCGTCGCGGGTGGCCACAAGCGTCGGACCGTCGGCCGCCGCGCGCGTCGACAGCGGCTCGTAGCCGTTGCCGGCCGTCCGTACGACGCCCGGTGCCCATGCCCCGGGCGCCCACTCGACGAGGCTCGCGATCTCGGGGGTGCCCGCTCGCCGGTAGAGCACCTCGATCCGGCCCGCGCCGTCCGACACCGCCGCCGGCGCACCCGTCGGATGGTCGGCCGCGATCGTGCGGGCCGGCCCCATCCGTTCGCCGATCTGGTCCCATTGCCGAATGCCGTCGCGGGCGGTCGCGAACAAAGTGATCCGGCCGTCCGGTCGGGTCGTCGCGGTGAGGCCCTCGACCACGTCGGCGCCGCCCAGATCCGTCCACCCGGACCACGTGTCGGAGCCGGCGGGCAGCACGCGAGTACGCACGCCCTTGTCCCGATCACGCACGAACAGGTGCAGGCGGCCCGTGCCGTCGGCGCGGGCCACCGGGGTGCCCAACCCGCGTTCGGAGCCGCGAGAGGGGTTGCCCAGGCTCGTCCAGGGGCCGAGTCGCCCACCGGGTGTCGTCTCGGTCGCGGTCACCACGTCGCGGCGCGGTCGCTCGCCCTTGCCACCGCCCCCGAGGCGAAGCGCGAACACCCGGGTACGGCCGTCCGCCGTGCGGACCGGCGACAGACCCGGCGCGAGGATGCCCTCGGTGGGTCCGGGCGACAGCTGCGGATCACCGCCGACGGCCGCGTCGGTCCATCGGGCGACCTTGCCCCCGCTCACCAGCCACACGTCCGCCCGTCCGTCGGGCCCGGAAGCGAACTGCGGTCCGCCGTACGGGTATCGATACGTCGTGCTCTGCGGCCAGTTGCCGCGCAGCGCGTTGCCCGCGACCTTCAGATCACCGCAGCCGGCGGTGCCCGGGCAGTACGGGACCCGGTCCGCCCAGCCGTAGACGTGGAGGATCTCGGCCTTGCGCTCCAGCGCGGCGGGCGCCAGGTTGTGCGGCCAACGCTCGTTGTAGTAGCCGCGATACGGCACCGCGACGGGCCGGGCCTGCTCCGCTCCCGCGTTGTGTCGGCGCAGCGCCTCCCACGCGAACTGCGCTGCGGCGATGTGGTCCTGATGGTCCGACAGATCCTTGGCGTCCGAGTGTCGAGGATGCGCCTTGTCGTGCGTCTGCCGGTCGGGATCCGGGTCGAGCGTGCGCACGACGGTCGGTCGGTAGGTCCCGAGCAGGTCCACGAGCGACTCGATCAGGCCCTCGCGGGTGTACGCGTACGGGCCGCCGGCCGGGCTCGTGTCGGGGACGAGGGTGTCCAGTTCCCGCTCGCGCCCGCTCCACAGGGTCCGCAGCCGGCCGTGCGCGCCGATGCCCTTCTCCTTGCGGGTGTTGAGGAACACGAGCTTGACGTGGGGCGCGGACCGCAGGAAGTCCACCTCGGCGTGCGCGCCGTCGCGCAGCAGGACGCTGCGCCGGTCCCACGGCGCCGCCCGATCGCCGACCGCCATCAAGGCGTACGCGCCCCGTGAACCGTTGTCGCGTGCCTCGGCGTAGGACTGCGGATCCGGGTGCCCGCCGAAGCCGTTGCGCCCGTCGGCCTCCCCCGCGGTGAGGAAGACCGTCACCGAATCCGCGCCGCCGCGGATCGCCTGTTCGAGATCGGGGTTCATGAAGTACAGGTCGTCGTCCTGGTGCGCCACGATCTGCATCACCGCGCCGCCCGTCGGGCTCGTCTGCGGCGCGAGGGCCGACAACGGCACGGCCGCGAACGGGTCGTGGCGCGGCGGTGAGCCGTACGGTCCGGTCAGTCGCACCACCGCGTAGGTGAACGCGATGGCGACGACGAGCGTCACGGCGGTGAATCTCCCGGTCCCGGGGGGCCTGGACATGTCGGGCACGACCTCTTTCGGGACACACGGGCGGCGGCTCTCCACCGTACGTGGGCCGCGACGTGGGCGGCTTCGGGCACCCCTGCGACGCGCGAACGCCCGCGGGTGACGATCGCGTCGTCACCCGCGTCGCGGGTCGAGCCCTCGCACACGCGCGGCCGAGAGCCGGCCGCACGCCTCACGCGGCCGGCTTGGCCGTTCCCTCGGGGTCGGCGGCCGGCGAACCCGCGCCCGAGTCGTTGCCCTTGGAGGTCGGCGAGCGGTCCGGCAGCGACTGGGCGCCCTCGGGGGTGACCCGGGTCGCGCCGATGTAGTCGGGGCGGTCCATCGGGCCGAACTTGATCACCGTGCCGGTGTAGGGCGCGTGGAGCATCTGGCCGTTGCCCACGTACATCCCCACGTGGTGGATGCTGCGTGGGTCGCTCAGGTCGGTCGCGAAGAACACCAGGTCACCCGGGAGGAGTTGGTCGCGCGACGGGTGCGGGCCGGCGTTCCACTGGTCGTTGGCCACGCGCGGCAGGGTGATGCCCACCGTCTCGTAGGCGGCCTGGGTGAGCCCGGAGCAGTCGAAGCGACCACCGTCGGCCGCGCTGCCCTCACCGCCCCACAGGTAGGGCGTGCCGAGCTTGGTCTGCGCCCAGTTCACCGCGCCGGCCGCGAGCGCCATCGGCGGCAGTTGGGTGGTGACCATGCCGAAACTGCGTTCCAGCGAACGGATGTTGCGCACGTAGTTCTGTGTCTCGGTGTACGGCGGAATGCCCTTGTACTGCATGACCCGATACGCGCCCGCGTTGTAGGCGGCGAGCATGTTGTTCGTGTGGTCGCCGGGAACGGACGCGACGTACTTGGCGAGCGAGCAGTCGTAGCGGGCGGCGGCGGGAATCGCGTCGTCCGGATCCCACGGGCTCGTCTTGCCGTCGCCGTCGCCGTCGGTGGCCCACTCGGGCCACGTGCCGGGCATGAACTGCGCGATGCCCTGCGCACCGATGGGGCTCACCGCAGAGGGGTCGAACCCGCTCTCCTGGTACAGCTGCGCCGCGAGCAACGCCGGCGAGATCTCCGGGCACAGCCGGCCCCACTTGTCGATGGCCGCTTGGAACTGCCCTGGCACGGTCCCCGGGGCGAGCCCCATCGAGGAGAAGCCGCCGGGCGAACTCCCGGACGCGGACTGCATCGCGCCGACGCCGACCGTGAGAATTCCGACCAGACCGAAGGGGACCGCCAACGCGATACCCCCGGCCACCCAGGCTTTGCCCACCGCAGGCACCCCCGATTCTCCGCGGCCGGGTCCGGCCACAACGGACACTCGCAGTCATTGTGCGCGCCGTGATTGCTCAGCGCAATCACCCGTGATACACACAGTGATCAGACACACTTGCCGAGGTGGTAGCCCGATCGGCTTCCCCACAGCACAATAAACGAACGACACACTCCTCTTGTCGAATGCGACAGGAGGCCACGAAAAGCCCGACCTCGGGGGCGGTGAACAACGTGTTTCTTGGCCAAGGCAGTGGCGACATCAATACGATCATCGGCGGGATAGCTCCAGACTGGGGCCCGTTCGCAAGGCTGGGCGGAGAGGCCCGGATCATGGTCGAGGTGATCATGGCCGTGGCGCTGCTGCTGTGCCTGGCGCTCGCCATCTGGGGCGCGGCGAAGCAGCGCATCGGAGCGACCGCGATGCGCGACACCTTCAGCGCGGAGCAGGGCAAGGGCCTCATCATCGCCGGCCTGACCGGCGTGTTCATCATCGGATCGCTCGGGACGCTGTTCACGATCGTGTACGGAATGGCGATCTAGACCGGTTCGCGCCCTGCTGTCCCCAAGGTGGCGAATCCCGTGGTGTTTTCACTTGGGCGCGGCGCACTCCGGTGCGCCGTGCGCCCCCAAAACGGAATGCCCCGTTCCGCATTCGGGGCAGAGCAGAAATTCCGGTTCCTTTACCGGACAATCGAGCCTGTGTTCACGCAACAGCGCGGTGCCACGGGAATGACTTCTCGTCTGGGAAGATCATCTCGGCTGCAACCGACCCCGAAGGCGCTCGGTCCTCGGGGACTGTGTGGTGCGCGCAGGTCGCACGCATCGTCCGGCCTGCCGCGGTGAGGGGGGACAGGCCATGAGCGACGAGGAACCGGTCACGCGCACCCGGCTGCCCAGACCCACGGCATCGCCCGAGGGTCCGGAGCAACGACGCAATCCCGTACTTTCCGCGATAGGCGTCGTGGTCGTCGTCGCCGTGGTCATCGGGTCCCTGTTGTTCGCGGCCGATCGCTCCGACGACGGCAAGGACGACGACTCGAAGGCGACGGGCAACTCGTCGCAATCGACGGAGACTTCGCCGGCCGCGCCGCCCCTGTCCTCGGCCCGGGTGCCGGAGCGGGTCGACGCCGGTGTGCCCGTCGGCTATCCGCAGACCGGAGAGGGCGCCCAGTCGGCCGCGGCGAACTTCGTGGTCGCCTACGGCTCCTACCGGATGTTCCAGGCCGCGCCGCGCGCCGCGATCATCGGTGCCATCACCGACCCCACCGTCCGTGACGGTCTGCTCGCGCGCGCCGACCAGGTCTTCCGTTCGCAGACGTCGACGTTCGGCCTTCAAGCCGACGGAACTGCGCCAAAAGGGCTCACGTTCGTGTGCCGTGCCGTTCCGATGGGCACCAAGTCCACTGCGCATACCGCCACTTCCGCAACCGTGGAAGTGTGGAGCGTCGGTGTCGTCGGTCTCGCGGGTGGGGGCTCGGTCAAACCGGTGAGCGAAGCGTGGAACACCACCACGATGCGGCTCAACTGGGTGAACGGCGACTGGAAAATGGTCGAGTTCAGCCAAAAGGAGGGGCCGACACCGGTGTCCGGACTGCAAGTCCCCTCCGGTGCCGCAGACATCGCCAAGGCCGACGGGGAGTTCGGGGAATTGCGCTATGCACGCTGACGGAGAACGCCGCAGCCTCCGCAACCGTCTCCTCACCGTCGGCGGGGTGCTGACGACCCTGCAAACGGTCGGGGTTCTCACCGCCACGCAGGTCGTCGCCGCTCCCTCCCCCTCGCCGACGCCGCCCGGCGCGACCCCTCCGGCCGCGCCCGCGAACAAACCCGAGTGCGACCTGCTGGTCGGCTCGGCCAAGGACATCTGCAACAACGGCGGCCCCTCGACACCCGGGACCGGCCCGCTGCAGACGGTCACCGACCCGCTCGGCTCGATCGCCAAGGGCTGCGCCGAGGCCGCGACCTGGATCATCGACAAGCTCGCCGGCGCCGTCAACGACACGACCCAGGTCGATTTCACCAACCCGGGCTTCCTGCGCCAGTACGCGGTCGTCTTCGCCGCGTCGACGTTCCTCACCCTCATCCTGTGGATACTCGCCGTCGCCAAGCGCGCGGTGCGCGGCGTGCCGATCGGCACCGCGATCAGCGAGGCCGTGGGCTACCTGTGGCTCGCGGTGGTCGCGTCGGCGTTCACCCCGCTGGTCCTGTTCCTGGCCGTCTCGATGACCGACGCGATCACCGCGGCGATCGCGACCGGCACCCAACAGGACACGAACAAGTTCCTCGGCGGGTTCTCCAAGGCTCTGGATCCGGCGAGCGATCTCGGCGGCGGGCCGGTCATGCTCATCTTCGTCTCGTTGCTCTCGATGGCGGCGGCGGCGGTGTTGTGGGTCGAACTCCTGGTGCGCGCGGCGATGTTGTACGTCGGCGCGATCATGGGCACGGCCGTCTACTCGGGCCTGGTGGACAAGGCCATGTGGCATCACGTGCGGCGGTGGGCCGGGATCATGATCGCGGTGCTGCTCGCCAAGCCGGTGATCGTGATCGTGCTCGGCCTCGCCACGGCGGTCACCGCCACCGGCGGCAGTCAGGACGCGTTCTCCTCGGTCCTGTCCGGCCTCGCGATCCTGTTCCTGTCCATCTTCGCCAGTGTGCTGATCTACCGGTTCGTGCCGAACTTCGGTGACGACATGGCTTCCCTGCACAGCAGCCGCAAGGCGATGCAGTCGGCGGGCCCGGCCTCGATGGTCAACGGCCCGGCCACGTACATGAAGCAGGGGATCCAGGCGCACGCCTCGCGCGGGTCGAGCGGCTCGGGCTCTGCCCCGGTGACCGCGAACGCCGTATCGTCGGGCATTGCGGCCCACGGCTCCAGGGGCGGGGGCTCGGGCGGCGCGCAGGCACCGGCTCCGCCTCCCCCGGCCAACCCCGCAAGCACGCCTCACGCGAGGAACGGTAAAGAGTAATGACGACGCAACCGGTCGCCCGGCGCCGGACCTTCCTCATCGGCAAGGCCAAACCCACGGCGGTCATCGGCAAGAACCGCGAACCGGGCGAGATCTTCCTGATCATCGCGGCCGGTGGGCTCGCCCTGCTCTGGGGCCTGGTGGTGCCGATCCTGGTGGTGCGCATCGTGGGCCTGGTCGGCTTCCCGCTGCTCGCGTTCGCCGCGGTGTACATGCCCTACAAGCGGCGGACGTTCTACCGGTGGTGGGAGATCAACCGCACCTACAAGCGCACTCTCAAGCGCGGCGCCAAGTATCGCTCGGCGGTCGTCGAGGCGGGCACCAAACTGACCGGTCAGGGCGTCGCGGTGGGCTCGCCGCCCGGGGTCGGGCGGGTCACGTGGGCGAGCGTGCCGTTCGGGCCCGACGACCTCACCGTGATGATGCACCTGGAGCGGCGCACGGTCACCGCCGCGATCGAGATCGAGGGCCCCGGTGTGGGGCTGCGCGACTCGGAGGACCAGGAGGCCCTGGTCGAGCGGTTCGGCACGCTGCTCAAGCACGTGGCCAACGGGGACGGATTCGTCACCCGGCTGCAGATCCTCGCCCGGACGCTGCCGGCCGACCCGGACGCGCACGCCAAGGATGTGGCCAGGCGCGGCGATCACAAGGCACCGCTGTGGGTGCAGGACTCCTACGAGCAACTCCAGTCGATGGTGTCGACGTCGTCGGAGCAGCACCGGGCGTATCTGATCGCGTGCATGCACTACACCCGTGACCTGGCCGCCGAGGCCAACGTGATGGGCAAGGGCGACAAGGGCATCGGCATCGTGATGGCACGCGAACTCACCGATGTGTGCGCGCGGTTGACCGAGGCCGACATCCGGGTGCGGCAGCCGCTGAACGAGCCCAGGCTCGCGTCGCTGATCCACTCGATGTACGACCCCGAACACCAGATCGACGCGTTCGAGGGCATGCAGGCGCGCTACGCGTGGCCGGCCGAGTTGGACGCGACGCACCAGAACTACCTGGAGGCCAAGACCCGCGAGTCGGACTCGGCCGAGCCGTGGTGCCACGCGACCGCGTGGATCAAGGAGTGGCCGCTGACCCCGGTGGGGGTGAACTTCCTCGCGCCGCTGCTCGTGCACACTCCCGACGTGATCCGTACGGTCGCCGTCACGATGGACCTGGAGCCCACCGACGTCGCGATCGAGCGGATGCTCACCGAGAAGACCAACGACGACGCCGACGCGGCGCGCGCGGCCAAGATGAATCGCGTGGTCGACCCGCGCGACATGGCCCACACCGGCCGCGTCGACCAGCGCGGCGAGGACCTCGCGGGGGGTGCGGCGGGCGTCAACATCGTCGGCTACATCACGGTTTCCTCGCGCAATCCCGACCAACTCGCGCGCGACAAGCGCACGATCCGCGCCTCCGCGGGCAAGTGCTTCCTCAAGCTGGAGTGGTGCGACCGCGAGCAGCACCGCGCATTCGTGAACACGCTCCCGTTCGCGACCGGGATCCGCAAGTGAGCGCGCCCGGCTCGCGTCCGGGCGGCGTCCGTCGGGTGGAAGGGGTGACGTCATGGCAGGGTTGATGTCCGGGTTGACCCAGGGCTTCTCCGGGATCATCTTCGGTCGCAACGAGACCCAGCGGCTGCCGGTGCGTACGTCCACCGGACAGGCCCAGGCGGTGTACCTGCCGACGGCCGCGCCCGGGCTCGGCGACTCGGGGGTGATCATCGGGCGCGAGGTGTACTCGGGCAAGGGCTACATCTACGACCCGTTCCAGTTGTACGGCCAGCAGTTGCCCGCGCCGCACTGGCTCGTGCTCGGCGAGTCGGGCAACGGAAAGTCGGCGCTGGAGAAGACCTACGTCCTGCGCCAACTGCGCTTTCGCGACCGTCAGGTGGTCGTGCTCGACGCGCAGGGCGAGGACGGGGTCGGCGAGTGGAACCTGATCGCCGAGGCGCTGGGCGTCAAGCCGGTCCGGCTCGACCCGAACGACTTCTCCGGCGAGGCGGTCCGGCTGAACCCGCTGGACCCGGCCATCGCGGTCACCGGGCAGCTGGCGCTGCTGCGGACGATCATCGAGGTCGCGATGGGCCATACCCTCCAAGAGCGCGCGGGATACGCGCTCAAGGCCGCGCACACACACGTCATGCGGACCGTGCACGGCCGCCAGCCCATCCTCCCCGACATCGTCGAGGCGCTGCGCAACCCCACCCCGGAGTCGTGCGAGCTGCTCAGCCTGGACGTCAAGGACGTCCGGGTCTGGGGTCTGGACGTGGCGCTCGTGCTCGACCGGCTCACCGACGGCGACCTGCGGGGCATGTTCGAGGGGCCGACCACGGACGGCATCGACCTCGACTCGCCGCTGATCATCTTCGACCTGTCGCACATCGACCGGAACTCGATCGCGATGCCGATCCTGATGGCGATCGTGGGCGTGTGGCTGGAACACACCTGGATCCGGCCCGACCGGGTCAAGCGCATCTTCCTGGTCGAAGAGGCGTGGCACATCATCAACAGCCCCTTCGTCGCCCAGCTGTTCCAGCGTCTGCTCAAGTTCGGCCGCCGCCTGGGCCTGTCGTTCGTCGCGGTCGTGCACCACCTGTCCGACGTGGTCGACGGCGCGGCGGCCAAGGAGGCGTCGGCGATCCTGAAGATGGCGTCGACGAGAACCGTCTACATGCAAAAGGCCGACGAGGCGAGAGCGACCGGAAAGGTGCTCGGCCTGCCGAGGTGGGCCGTCGAGATCATCCCGACCCTGACCCCCGGCATCGCGGTGTGGGACGTCAACGGCAACGTCCAGGTGGTCAAGCACCTGATCACCGACACCGAGCGGCCGATGGTCTACACCGACCGCGCGATGACCGAGGACGCGGTGGAGGAACGGGTGCGCGCCGAGGCGGCGTTGGCCGACGACCCGGCCGCGTAGGCGAGGCCGTCGATGTCCGCGCCGGTGCCTCGCCTGCCCACTCCCGGCCGGGTGCCCAACCGGGGCGTCCCGGACGGGCTGCTGATCGCGGGCCTGGCACTGCTGCTCGCCGGCACCACGGTGTTCTGGCTGGCGACCGAGATCGCGGCGGTGGCGTCCGGCAAGGACATCCCCGACCGGGTCACCTACCGGAGTTCGGCGTTGGCGATGCGCTCGCTCCTGGCGTCGCCCGGCGACGTGGCGAAGGCGTGGCCGAACACGCCGCCGAACCAGTTGCCTTCGGCCACCGTGTTCTGGGTCACCTTCGGTCTGCTGGTCCTGCTGCTGCTGATTGTCGCGGGTCTGGTGTTCCGGTGGTGGCTGCGCTGGACCGCGGCGCGGCGAGCCGCGGCCGGGCGACGCAAATCGGTGGCCGAGAAACGGAATCAGTCGCTCCCCGACGGGGAATGATGCGCGTGCCGGTCCCCATCGAGGAGCGGCTCCCGATCGTGGCCGGGCACGGCCGCCGCGTGGCCGCACGGCTTCCCGGCAATCGGCCCGGCCCACCAACTCGGCGGGCGGGTGCGGGCGTTGCGCTCGCCGGCGCTTTGGGGCGCCGCGGTCGAGGTCGGCGCCATCGACGTCAGGGCTTGCGGCCCAGCCGGCCCACAGCGATGGTCTGGTGAAGCGTCGATCGCCGTTGATGCCAACGGAATTGCCCATGGCGACCGCCGGCCCCCGGGCGCAAGGCCGGTTGCGGCGTCAGTCGGTCCAGGTCATGCACTCCTCGCAGCGGTACGCGCGCGGGCCGGACTTGTACTCGACCTTGTCGGACTTGCGGTAGTACGCGCACGCTCGGTTCTTGCACACCACGGGGTGTCCGTCCACGGCCTCGACCGGCAACGGCGCCGTCTCGTAGCCGCACGAGGTGGGCGGCAACTTCTTGTAGTAACCGCCGGTGGCGGGCAGCGCGGTCGGATCGAACGGTGCGTACGCGGCGTCGTCGGGCACCTCTTCGGTCACACTCATGCGCACCTTCCCTTCGGGAGGGGACGCTAGTCGAAGCGAGGGCGCGGCAAGGCGGGTTCGGGAGGTTCACCCCCTCGGGAGCACATCCCCTGGGGGCGGGCGGGTGAGCCCGGAATGCCGAACGGCCCCGATCATGGGGGCCGTTCGGCGTGGTTGCGGTCGAGCTACCGGCTCAGGCCCGCCATTGGCCGACCTGGTCGCTGTCGGCACCGGAGAATCCGAACTGGATGTCGACGATCTTCGACGCCTCGGGCACCTCGTAGGTGACGAAGCCCAACCGACTGGATCCGGCGGGGATCTGTACCGAGGACGCGAACGCGGGCCCTGCGGTCGTCTCCCCGTAGGTGGTGCCGAACTGCTGTCCCTGCTCGTCGATCACGTTCGAACCGAAGTTCGGCGTACGATCCACGACCTTGCTGCCCTTGTTCGTCACTCGCCATTGGATGGCGATCCAACGGTTGCCCTCCTTGGGCTTGCCGAACTGGTTCGCGCTGGTCGCCGGGTCGACGACCTGGACGACGGTCACCTCCACCGCGCTGCCGTCGCGGTCCTGAAGCGCGATCGTGTCCCCCACCTTGGCGGGTGCGGGCGGCGCGGGCTTGGTCGGCGCCGGCTTGGTCGACGCGGGGTGCGACGCCTGCTCGTTCCCGGTCGGGGCGGGCGTCGACTTGTCCTCGGCGAGCGGCGTGGTCGTGACGACCTGCGCCTTGGGTTGGGTCTTGACGCCGCCGTCGCGATCCCCGGAACATCCGGCGAGCGCGACGACGGCCGAGAGTGCGGCGCCGACGACGGCGATGCGGTGGTGCATGATCCCCCCACGGGTCGAGTGAGGGGATGTTACGCCTCGTCGTCCGAGCCCGTGCTCCAACCAGGTGAGAAACGATTCTTCCGGGGCAGCAGCGGGTCATGGACGAAACCCCGAAGCAGAGACTGGACCGTGAGCTCAACGAGCTCATGCAGGGGCTGCGCGTCGCGATCCCGGGCGTGCAGTTCATGTTCGCGTTCCTGCTGACGGTGCCGTTCGCGCAAGGCTTCGCCAAGGTCACGGAATTCCAGCGGGACGTCTTCCTGGTCGCGCTGATATCGACGCTGCTGTCCTCGGTGTTCTTCATCGCACCCGCCGTGCAGCACCGCATGCTGTTTCGCGGCGGCGCCAAGGACGTGCTGCTCCACCGTTCGAACCGCTACGGGATAGCCGGGGCCGCGGCCCTGTCGGTCGCCATGACGTCGGCGGTGATGCTCGTCGTGGACTACCTGTTCGGCCGGGCCTGGTCGTTGTCCGTCGCGATCCCACTCGCGGTGCTGATCGGGTGGGTGTGGCTGCTGGAACCGGTGATCACCCGCAAGCGGCGCAACGACGACTACCTGCCGTAGCGCGTCGGACCGCAGGACCCGCTCCGAGGGGTCGCGCGGCGGGCGCCCGTACCGGGCCCGGCCGGCGTACCCCGCACGCGCCTGTCGCGCGCGTCGACCGCCCGGTGCCGGATCAGCGTCCGGGCGGGTGTGCGGTCATTGTGCGTCGAGCCGGCCGCCGGCGTCCGGCTGGGACTCCTCGACGCGCGCGAGCATGCCACGCAATCCGGCCGCGAGCGCTTGGCGCTCGGCGGGCCCCAGGTCCTGCAGGAGGCCGGCCTCGAACACCGCGGCCTCGCGGACCACCCGCAGCCACATGTCCCGACCGGCGGACGTCAGTTCGACGATCACTCGGACCCGGTTGTGCTCGTCTCTCGTTCGGGTGACCAGATCCTCGGCGACCATGCGGTCGAGGCGGTGGGTCATCGCGGCGGGAGTCAATCCCAGCCGGCGGGCGAGGTCACCGGGACTGAGCCGATACGGGCGGCCGACCAGAACCAGGGCCTTGAGCACCTCCCACTCGGCGTTGGTGATGCCGAGTGCGGTGAGTTGGCGGCCGTACGCCACGTTCATCCGACGGTTGAGCTTGGACAGTGCCGCCACAATCGTCTCGACCTGCGGATCGACCTCGGGAAACTCGCGCTGGAAGACGGCGATGTATTCCTCGATGTCGCCTTCGTCCGTCGTCGACGGCTCGGCCCCCTCTGTCATGCCGGGAAGTATCGCACCTTCGCGTGAAGGCATTGGACGCCAACGCTATGGATCCGTATAGTTTAGGTCTGAAGTCTTCAGGTTTGAGGACTCGGATTCATCGGACCAGGTACGGCTGCGACGCCGGCGTGGGCCCGGGCTCATCCCCCGGCTGCCCCCGGCGCGCAAGCCTCGACGCACGTACAGGCGAGCCTCCTCGCCGGACCCGGGCACGCCCGCGTGTCCGCGGGATCGGCTCGGCTGCACAGGCATGCCTTCCGACCTCCGAGCCCTCGGCCCGAAGACCGACCCCCGCGGCCCCGGAATCACCGGCCCGCGCAATCGGCAGTCGGGAGGTGTGTGGTGGCTACTCAAGGCGCTCTGCGTCGGATTCAGCTCGGTAACGCGCTCAGCGCGTTCGGCAGCGGTTTCACGGTGCCGTTCCTGTTCGTATACGTGACGCGGGTGCGAGACATGTCGGCCGGTCAGGCCGGCCTGATGTTCAGCGTGCTCGCGATAGCCGCCCTGTGCGCCCTCCCGATGGTCGGCCCCGCGATCGACCGGCGCGGTCCGCGCCCGGTGGTCGCGGTCGGCTCCGTCGTGGCGGCGGCCGGCGCGTCGACCCTGGGCCTGGCGGTCGACGAGGCACTCGTCATGCTCGGGGCCGCGCTGCTCGGTGCCGGTGTGGCCGCGATCCAGCCGGCACTCGCGACGATGATCGTGCGGTGTACGACGGCGATGAACCGCGCCCGCGCGTTCGCGCTCCAGTTCACCTTCAACAACCTCGGGCTCGGCATCGGCGGTCTGATCGGCGGTCTGATCGTCGACCCGTCGCGGCCGGCGAGTTTCACCCTGCTGTTCTCGATGGAAACCGCGATGTTCCTGGTCCTGGGCGCGATCTGCGGCACGGTACGGCTGCCCGCGGTCGCTGCGGCGCCGGTCGGGGCCACCCCCGGATCGGGCTTTCGGCACGTGCTCGCGAACCGGGCGATGGTCAAGCTCTGCGTGGTCAGCGCGGTCATCTTCTTCACGTGCTACGGCCAGTTCGAGTCGGGCCTCGCCGCGTTCGCGACCGAGGTCGGTCACATCTCGCCGAGCATGCTGGGCTTCGCGCTCGCGGCCAACACGGCGGTGATCGTGCTCGGTCAGCTCACCGTCCTGCGGATCACCCAGCGGCGTCGCCGCAGCACGGTGATCGCGGCGACGGGTGTGGTCTGGCTGCTCGCGTGGATCGTCACGGCGTTCACCGGCCTGGTGCACTCGAACGCGGTCGCGGCGGCGGTCACGATCATCACGACCTACATGCTCCTCGGCGTGGGCGAGTCGTTGTTGGCCCCGACGCTGGGGCCGATGGTCGCCGACCTCGCGCCCTCCCATCAGCTGGGGCAGTACAACGCCGCGCAGTCGCTGGTGAAGCAGCTCGCGATGGCGGCGGGGCCGGCGTTCGCGGGCGTCATGGTGGGGGCCGGTCTGTACGGCCCGTATCTGGCGATCCTGATGGCGTGCTCGGTGTTGATCACGGTGTTGGGGCTGCGGATGCGGCACACCTTGAACCCGACCCAGAACGGAGTGGCCGCGGTCTCGTCCACCGCGGTGGCCTCGGGTGGCGGCGCGGTCGCGCCCGCGACTCGGCCTTCGGACGTGGCTTCGGCCACGCCGGTGCCGGTGGGCTGAGGTCGTCGGGTTGAGGTCGACGGTCGGTCGGGTGGGGTCGCCCCTCACCCGCACCGCCCGTCGCGACCGGTTCGCCGGGGCCGATCCCACGGCCGACGGGTGAGCGTGTCCGGGTCCTCCGGACCCGATCACGCTCCCCCGGTCAACCCAACGGGAATTCGCACCACACCGTCTTGCCCTCGTCCGTGAGGCGGCTGCCCCACGACTTGGCGATGGTGGCGACGATCGCCACTCCGCGGCCGCTCTCGTCGTCGGCCGCGGCCCGTCGCCGACGCGGGACGTGGTCGTCGGCGTCGGACACCTCCACGATCAGCCGCTTGTCGGTCCGTCGCAGGCGCAGCCGCATCGGCGCCGCGCCGTGGGTGAGCGCGTTGGCCACGAACTCGCTCACGGCCAGGACGCCCAGCTCGCGCAGTTCCTCGCCGACCTGCCAGCTCGCCAGGACTCCCGAGGTGAAGGCCCGCCCCCGGGCCGCGACCTCGCTGCCGCCCAGCAGATCGAGCGAGGCGGTGCGAAACAGCCGGGCCTGCGCGCCCTCGCGTCGCGGCAGTTGCAGCACCAGCATCGCCATGTCGTCGTCGTGTTCCTCGGGCAGTTGCATGTGCGCGATCAGGTGATCGCGGACCGCCTCCGGCTCGCCGACCGACGCGAGCAGCGCGCTGCCCAGCGTGTCGATGCCCTCGTCGAGGTCCTCGCCCCGGCGCTCGACCAAACCGTCCGTGTACAGCACCACCGTCGACCCCGGGTCGAGCGTGATCCGGCCGGACGTGTGCGGCCAGTTGCCGCCCGTGCCCAGCGGCGGTCCGTTCGCGTCGTCCAGCTTGTGGATCACGTCGTCGCCGTCGCGCACGAGCGGCGGCAGGTGGCCGGCCGTCGAGTAGGTCAGGACGCCCTCGCCCGGGTCGTAGACCGCGTAGGCGCACGTCGCGATCTGCGTCGCGTCGATCTCCATCGCGGTCTCGTCGAGCAGTTGCAGGATCTCGTGCGGCGGCAGATCCAACCGCGCGTACGCCCGTACCGCCGTGCGCAGCTGGCCCATCACCGCCGCGGCCCGCACGCCGCGCCCCATCACGTCGCCGATCACCAACGCGGTGCGGCCCGCGCCGAGGGTGATCACGTCGTACCAGTCGCCGCCCACGGCCGCGTCCGTGCCGCCCGGCAGGTACTTCGCCGCGACGATCAGGTCGTCGGGGTTCTCCAACCGCTGGGGCAGCAGACTGCGTTGCAGCGTGACGGCCGCCTGTCGGTGCCGGCGCTCGCTCTCCCGCAGCCGGTCGGTGGCCTGCACCTGGTCCGTGACGTCGACCGCGAACACGAGCACCCCGCGGGTGTCCCCACCGCGACCGGCCGCCTCCGGCCGCACGGGTGTGCAGACGAAGGTGTAGTAGCCGTGCTTGCGTTCGCTGTCGGGCATGCCGGGATAGGTCTCGCCGCGATGGTCGACGCGACGCGCACGCACGGTGCGCCCGCGGCCCGTCCGATAGACCTTGTCCATCAGCGTGAGCAGTCCGTGCTCGGCGAGTTCGGGCAGCGCGTCACGGGCCGGGACGCCCGCCTTGCGCGCGCCGAACACCGCCCGGTAGGCGTCGTTGACGTAACACAGCTCGTGGTTCGATCCCCGGGTGACCGCGATCAGCGCCGGCGCGTGGGCCAGCACGTCCCGCAACGGGAAGGTGTCGTTCGGTTCCTGGCTGCGTGCCGCCGGCACCGTGCGTCGCCGGTCACCGGCCAGCCGGGCGCCCCACCGGGTGATGTTCAACCGCTCGCTTCCTGGGGAGTTCTTTTCACGCTAAGCGCTTGGATGTTTACCGCAGGTGACATCACCAGTGTGGGCGAAAGTCGGCCGTGAGGGAATCACGTCCCACGACCGGGCCCCCGTTCGGGGGACCCGAAGCCGTGTGTTGTCGCAATGTACGTGACCCGATCGCGGCACACTCCTCCCTCGAACATCCCGGCAGCTTACGAGCCCTCCGGCGGCGAGCGAGCCCCACCGGCCGGCACAGGCACCCGCGTAAACCCCCACGAGTCTCCCGGACGGCCTCCGCACGTCCTCCGCGCGGCCTCCCGCGCCGCGGGCGAACTCCCGGCGGCGCCCTAGCGAGAAGGCTTGCGCTCCCCCCGGGTGGCGTACTCGAATTCCGCGCGCGGGTGTTCGATCGAGCCCAGCGAGACGATCTCGCGCCGGAACATCAACGCGAGGGTCCACTCGGCCATGATGCGCATCTTGCGGTTCACGGTCGGCACCCGGCTCAGGTGATACGTGCGGTGCATGAACCAGGCCGGAAAGCCCTTGGTCTTGATCCCGTACACCTGGGCGACACCCTTGTGCAGGCCGAGCGAGGCGACCGAACCCACGTACTTGTGGCGGTACTCCTGCTGCGCCTGTCCGCGCAGCGAGGCCAGGATGTTGTCCGCCAACACGCGCGCCTGACGCACCGCGTGCTGGGCGCTGGGGCCGGTGAACTCGCCGTCCGGCTTGGTCAGGTCCGGAATCGCCGCGCAGTCGCCCGCGGTCCACGCCCCCGGCGCGCCGTCGACCTCCAGCGTCGCCCGGCCTTTGAGTCGGCCCTTGTCGTCCAGCGGCAGGTCGGTGCCGATGAGCATCGGGCTCGGTTTGACACCCGCGGTCCACACCAGCGTGCTCGCGTCCACCTCGGTGCCGTCCGACAGCACCACGTGCCGGTCCCTCGCCGACTCCAGGCGCGTGTTCAACCGGACGTCGATGCCCCGCCGACGCAGTTCGGCGACCGTGTAGCGGCCCATGTCCTCGCCGACCTCGGGCAGGATCCGCGGGCTCGCCTCGACCAGGATCCAGCGCATGTCCGCAGGAGTGATGTTGTGGTAGTAGCGGCAGGCGTAGCGCGCCATGTCCTCCAACTCGGCGAGCGCCTCGACGCCGGCGTAGCCACCGCCCACGAACACGAACGTCAGTGCGTGGTCGCGAATCGAGGGGTCCCTCGTCGACGACGCGATGTCCATCTGTTCGAGCACGTGGTTGCGCAGCGCGATGGCCTCTTCGACGGTCTTGAAGCCGATGCCCCACTCGGCGAGGCCGGGAATGGGCAGTGTGCGAGCGATCGATCCGGGCGCGACCACGAGCAGGTCGTACGCCATGTCGTAGCACTCGCCGCCGATCGGCTCGATCGTCGCGGTCTTCTTGCCGTGGGCGATGTGTTCGACCGTGCCCGTGACGACGCGGCACTTGGGCAGCACCGCGCGCAGCGGCACCACGACGTGGCGCGGGGAGATGGCGCCGGCCGCGGCCTCGGGGAGGAACGGCTGGTAGGTCATGTACGACTGCGGTTCGACGACGGTGACCGTCGCCTCGCCCGCCTTGAGTTTCCGTTGCAGCCGAAGGGCCGTGTACAGGCCGACGTAGCCGCCGCCGACGATCAGGATGCGCTCGGGCCGAGTCGAGGTCGTCATGCGTCCCACTCTGCCCCTTTCGAAGCCCCGCATACAGACGATCAAACGGTTTTCGCGCCCGGCACGGGTGGTGACGAGACGTCAGCGGTCAGCGATATCTTCACAACCGTGCTGTCGGATTCCGCTTCTTGGGCGGGGTCTGTTCAGGTAGTCTCGACGCCCTGGGCAAAGCGGGGTCAGGTGGGGGAACGACACACTTGCCTTTCGGGGGAGACGCTATGAGCGGCGCTTCGCGTACGCGTACCACCAAGACACAGGACACCGGCGGCGACATCGTCGGGAGTCGGCACACGACGACGATTCCACCGGCTCGAAAGCCGCAGCGCAGCAGGCAAGCCGATCCTTCTCCGCAGTTGCGCACCGACGCTCGCCGCAACCTGGAGCAGGTGCTGCGCGCGGCGCGCGAGGTGTTCGGCGAACTCGGCTACGACGCCCCGATGGAGGAGATAGCCCGGCGAGCCGGGGTGGGGGTCGGCACGATCTACCGCCGCTTCACCGGCAAGGAGGCGCTCGTCCAGCGCATCATGATCACCGAGACCAACCGCCTCACGGTGGAGGCGATCAACGCACTCGACGAGGAGCCCGACGCGTGGTCCGCGCTCGCCCGCTACTTACGCCGCGCGGTCGGCTCGGGTGCCGGGAGACTGTTCCCGGCGTTGAGCGGCCGGGTGCCGGTGACCGAGGAGATGAGCTCCTCGCGTGCCGAACTCAACGAAGCCGTAGGGGTGTTGGTCGATCGGGCCAAGGCCGGCGGACTTCTCCGGGCCGATGTGTCCGATGCCGACATCTCGTTGATGATGTCGTGCCTGCTGCCGCCGTCGGGTCTGCCGCATCCGCAGCGGTTGACCATCGCCGGTCGCTATCTGGAGATACTGCTGGACGGCCTGCACGCGGGACATTCCTCCCCGCTGCCCGGGAAGCCGTTCACGCAGGACGAGTTGGACTCGCTGTTCTTGAGCTGATCCCACCCGCGACCCGCGAACGTCAACTCCGCACGACCAACACGGGGCACGCCGCGTGATGGACGACCGCCGTGCTGACCGAACCCAGCAGCAGGCGCGAGAAACCGCCGGACCCGCGTGAGCCCACGACCACCATCTCGTGCCGCTCCGACATGCCGAGCAACACCTCGGTCGCGGTGCCGGCGAACACCTGGACCACCGCATGTCCCTCGAACGGTCGATCTCGCGCGCCGCCGACCTCGGCGACGATCGTCTCGGTCCGGATGCGCAGTTCCGTCAACGTGCGCTCCAGGTCCTCCTGGTAGGTCGGCACCGGAGTGAGCACCGCGTAGCCGGGCGCGGAGGGCTGCGCGGTGACCACGTAGAGCGGCAGTTCGCGCAGTTCGGCCTCGGTCATCGCCCAGTCCAGGGCGCGTCGCGCGGGATCGGATCCGTCCAGGCCGACCACCACGCCCTTGGGCTCGTCGTCGACCATGAGGCCCTCCTCGTCACCGACCCGGTACCGACACCGGATGTGGAGGGCCCCATACCACCCGGGTGCCGCGTGCTCACCTGTTCACGCGAAGGCCACCCGGACGGCGGTCACGGACTGCGCAGGATCTCCCGCGCGCGCTCCGCGAGGGCGAGCAGGCCCTCACCGGTGAACCGGCCGCCGGTGTCCTGGTCGCCCATCGCGCCCGCGGTGAACCGGTCGAGCACGCCGGCGAGGATGCACGCAAGCCGCCAGCACGCGAACGCCTGGTACCAGCGGATGTGCGACAGGTCCCGACCGGTCGCGGCGGCGTAGCGCGCGGCGAACGCGGCCCGGTCGACGAACCCTTCACTCGCGGTGCCGTCGGCCGGCAGCAGACCACCGTCCTCGCCGCGCTCGACCCAGTACATGAGCGTGGTGCCAACGTCGGCGAGCGGGTCGCCGAGCGTGCACAACTCCCAGTCCAGGACCGCGCGTACGGTGCCGTCCGGGCCCAGGATGACGTTGTCGAGGCGGAAGTCGCCGTGCACGATCGTCGCGCCCTGCTGCGTCGGGATCGACGCCGCGAGCGCGTCGTGCACGTCGTCGATCACCTCGACGCCGGGCACTCGGGTGGCCTCCCACTGCCGATGCCAGCGCCGCAACTGGCGGCCGATGTAGTCCTCGCGACGGCCCAGTTCACCCAGTCCCACCGCGTCCACGTCGACCGCGTGGATCGCCGCGAGCACGTCCGCGAGTTGCTCGCCCGCGTGCCGTCGGGCCTGGGGGGTCAGCATCTCGGTCGCGTCCTCGGCGGTGCGTACGACGTGCCCGTCGACGAAGTCCATGACGTAGAACGGAGCGCCGTTGACATCCTCGTCGGGGCAGAACCCGACCAGCGGCGGGACCGGAACGTTCGTGCGCCCCGCGCCGAGCGCGGCCAGAATCCGATGCTCGCGCCCCATGTCGTGCGCCGTCGCGAGCACGCGCCCGAGGGGCGGTCGGCGTAGCACCCACCGGTGCGCGTCGGCGTCGGAGACGACGTAGGTGAGGTTCGAGCGCCCGCCGAGCACGAGTTCGAAGTCCAGCGGCGGGAGCACCGGCACGCGCTCCGCGAGCCACGCGGTGATCGCTTCCGGGTGCAGGGCCCGAGCCGTTCGAGTGTCCGTCATGATCAGATCCCGAGCGAGCGGCCGATGATTTCCTTCATGATCTCGTTCGTTCCCCCGTAGATCGATTGCACCCGTGTGTCGACGAACGCCTTGGCGACCGGGTATTCGAGCATGTAGCCGTAGCCGCCGTGCAACTGCAGGCAGCGGTTCACGACCCGCTGTTGCAGATCGGTGGTCCACCACTTGGCCTTGGACGCCTGCACCGCGTCGAGTTCGCCCGCGATGTGCTTCATGATGCAGTCGTCGACGTAGGTGCGTGCGATGTCCAACTCGGTGTCCATCTCGGCCAGTTCGAACCTGGTGTTCTGGAACGAACCGATCGTGCGGCCGAACGCGGTACGGCTCTTGACGTATTCGATGGTGTGCGCGAACACCGTCTCGGCGCCCGCGACCGCCCCGCACGCGATGCCCAGCCGCTCCTGCGGCAGGTTGTTCATCAGGTGGTAGAAGCCGCGGTTCTCCTCACCCAGGAGGTTGTTCGCGGGCACTCGCACGTCCGCGAAGAACAGTTCGGCGGTGTCCTGCGCCTTCATCCCGACCTTGTCGAGGTTGCGGCCACGTTCGAAGCCCGGCATGCCGCGCTCGACCACGATCAGGCTGATGCCCTTGCTGCCCTTGGCCGCGGGGTCGGTCTTGGCGACCACGATCACCAGGTCGGCGTTGATGCCGTTGGTGATGAAGGTCTTGGCGCCGTTGAGCACGTAGTGGTCGCCGTCGCGGATCGCGGTGGTGCGCACGCCCTGGAGGTCGCTGCCCGCGCCGGGTTCGGTCATCGCGATGGCGGTGATCAGTTCACCCGTGCAGAAGCCGGGCAGCCAGCGCTGCTTTTGTTCGTCGGTCGCGAGGTCGTTGAGGTAGGGCGCGACGACCTCGTTGTGCAGGCCGAACCCCACGCCGGAGGCGGCCACTCGGATCAGTTCCTCGGACAGGATCGCGAGATAGCGAAAGTCCGAGACCCCGCCGCCGCCGTGCCGCTCGTCCACGTCGATGCCGAGCAGACCCTGCTTGCCGGCCTTGAGCCAGACCGAGCGGTCGACGATGCCGTCCTTCTCCCACTGGTCGTGAAACGGTACGACCTCGCGCTGGAAGAACTCGCGAGCGGTGTCGCGGAAGGCGATGTGCTCGGGTTCGAGGTGCCGGTCCCTCATGGTGTGCCCCCTGCGATATCGCGGTGGATCGAGCCGAATCGGACATTCCTACCGGTCGGTAGGTGTCACGCGTGCTCGCATGCTAGGTGGGTGGCGACAACCGGATCAAGGGCCTGCGGGGCGCGGACGGCGCGGAGCGCGGACGAGGCGCCGGGCCGAAGGCGATCGGGTGGGTCACGCCGCTCGCGAGGATGCGCGCCGCGGCCGACGCGACATCGGTGGACACACCGTGGGCGAGGTCGCCGCCTCGGGGCGC
>NZ_WWJX01001552.1 GCF_009865215.1 Streptomyces sp. SID3343
GCCGACCACCAGCACCGCCGCCCCCGGGTAGCGCGGCGAGCCCGCGACGACGCCGAGCACGCCGCGCCGATACTTGTCGCTCTCGCCGTCCGGGCGCGGCAACAACGCGGCCACGTCGGCGTGCTGGAGGACGGTCGTCTCGGCCTCGGGCAGGTGCGGGTCGAGGCCGATGTCGACGAGGTGCCGGGCGCCCGCGTGGGATGCGCCGGGGTCGATCAACAGGCCCGCCTTGTACGTCCCGAAGGTGACCGTGACATCGGCGCGCACCGCCTCGCCCGCGACGCACCCGGTGTCCGCGTCGACGCCGCTGGGTACGTCCACCGCGACCACGATCGCGTCACCCACGTGGGTGAGCAGTGCGGCGGCGGCCGGCCGCAACGCGCCCCGGCCGCCGATCCCCACGATGCCGTCCACGACGAGCCGAGCCCGGCCGAGCACGTCGGACGTCCCGGGGCCGACCCCGCCGCTCACGTCGTGCGCGCGCCCCCCGGCCCGGCGCAGCGCCGCGAGCCCGCCCGGGTGCGCGCGCTCGGGCGCCAACAGCAGTGCGTCCACCCTCGCCCCGCGTCGGGCCAGGGCGGCGCCCGCGTACAGCGCGTCGCCGCCGTTGTCCCCGCTGCCCACCAGCAGCGCGACCCGCGCGCCGTAGACGCGGCCGAGCAGCCGCGCGCACGTGGTCGCGAGTCCCGCCGCCGCGCGGTGCATCAGCGCCCCGTCCGGCAGCGTCGCCATCAGCGCGGCCTCCGCGGCCCGGACCTGTTCCACCCTGTGCGCACGACGCATGTGGCCCCCTCAGCCCTCGGCGATGACAACAGCCGAAGCAATGCCCGCATCGTGACTGAGTGACACATGCCAATGCCGCACGCCCAGTTCGGCCGCCCGCGCGGCCACCGTGCCCCGCACGCACAACACCGGGCGGCCCGAGTCCTCGGTGGTCACCTCGGCGTCGAGCCAGTGCAGTCCTCGGGGTGCGCCGAGTGCCTTCGCGAGCGCCTCCTTCGCGGCGAACCGCGCGGCCAGCGAGGCGACGCCGCGCTCCTGGCCCGCCCGGACGTAGCGCTCGCCCTCGGTGAAGAGCCGGTGGGCCAATCCCGGAGTGCGCTCCAGGGATTGGCCGAACCGGCCGATGTCCGCAACGTCGATGCCCACACCGATGATCACCCGGGCGAGCCTACAAGCGAGATCCGCACACGAACACGCCGAAGGCCGCCCCCGCCCGGGGGCGGCCTTCGGGACGGTCACGAGACCTTGGCGACCGTCGATCGGTTCGGTTCGTTCACCACTCGCACCGGTTCCACCGCGTCCGCGAGCTTGCGCGCTCGTGCCGGTCCCCGGCCGAGCAGCATCGCACCGAGCGCGATCACCAGGCCGAGCACCTGGAGCGGGGCCGGCGTCTGGCTCAGGATCAGCAGCCCGGCGAAGGTGGCGACGAGCGGGTTGACCAAGCCGAGGAAGGACGCGGCATCCGCGCCGAGCCGCTCGATACCGCGGAACCACAGGACGTAGGCGAGCGCGGTGGCGATCAGCACGAGGTAGCCGAAGCCGAGCAGGTTACGCCCGGTCGGCACCGGCGGCATGCCCTCGACCGCGAACATCAGCGGGACGATCACCGTACCGCCGACGGTGAGTTGCCACCCGGTGGTGGCGAGCAGGGACACACCCTCGGGCCGTCCCCACCGCGCCGACATCACCACACCGGTGGCCATCAGCGCCGTGGCCACCAGCATGAGCCCGACCCCGATCGGGTCGATCCGCGCCTGCGAGCCGAGCACGAGCAGGCCGACGCCGACCACGCCGCCGACCCCCGCGAGCAGCACCCGCGCCTGCGGCCTGACCCCGCCGATCAGGAACGAGAGCCCCACCACCAGCAGCGGCGACACCGCGCCGATCGTGGACGCCACCCCACCGGGCAGCCGGTAGGCGCCGGCGAAGATCAACGGGAAGAACAGCCCCACGTTGAGCATCCCGAGCACCAGCGAGCGCCACCACCACACCCCGCTCGGCAACCGTCTCGACAACGCGACCAGGAGCAGACCCGCCGGCAACGCCCGCACGCCCGCCACCAGCAACGGCCGGTCGGCCGGAAGCATCTCGGTGGTCACCAGGTAGGTGGTCCCCCACGTCGCGGGGGCCAGCGCCGTCGCCAGGAGCATCCCGACCCGACCGAGCCCCGCACCGCCGCCGCGAGCCGCCATGACACTCTCCTCAACGCTTGTTTTACGAACACTGACTTTCTCAACGTTGAGGTAATTCAAGCGCCGAGATGTGCGAGCGTCAAGTAGATGAGCGTTGAGATAAGTTGGGCGCATGACGGAACGCGACGCGATAGACGACGTATGGGACCAGTGGCGCCGGGAGCGGCCCGACATCGAGGCGAAGGACCTCGACGTCATGGCCGCGGTCGGCCGGATGAACCGGCTGCGCCGCCACATCGACCAGACGCTGCGCACCTACTTCGCGCAGTACGGGCTCGACTTCTCCGAGTTCGACGTCCTGGCCACGTTGCGCCGCTCCGGTGGCGTGGAGGGGGTCAGCGCGGGCGCGCTGCTGCGCTCGGCGATGGTGACGTCGGGAGCGATCACCAATCGGGTCGACAGACTCACCGCCAAGGGGCTCGTCGAGCGTGCCGCGCACCACGAGGACCGCCGGTCGGTCCTGGTCAAGCTGACCCCCGAGGGGCTGCGTCTGGTCGACGACATCATGCTCGGTCACCTCGCGAACGAGGCGCGCTTCCTGGCGGTGCTCGACGACGACGAACGCGACCAGCTCAACGGGCTGCTGCGCAAGCTCCTCGTGGCCCAGGGCGACACCCACCTGGGATAGCCCGATCGCAGCACCGAAACGGGGTCGAGCCGCAAAAAAGGCCGACCCCGCACCCCCGGAAACAAGGGGTACGGGGTCGGCCGGCGAAGCGGTCGGACCTACTCGACCGTGACCGACTTCGCCAGGTTGCGCGGCTGGTCCACCTCGTGACCCTTGGCCGTGGCCAGTTCGCACGCGAACACCTGCAACGGCACCGTGGAGACGAGCGGCTGGAGCAGCACCGGCGTCACCGGAATGCGCACGATGTGGTCGGCGTACGGCACGACCGTCTCGTCACCCTCCTCGGCGATCACGATCGTGCGCGCGCCGCGGGCCCGGATCTCCTGGATGTTGGACACGATCTTGTCGTGCAGCACCGAACGCCCGCGCGGCGACGGAACGACCACCACGACGGGCAGGCCCTCCTCGATCAGCGCGATCGGGCCGTGCTTGAGCTCACCGGCGGCGAAGCCCTCGGCGTGCATGTACGCCAGTTCCTTGAGCTTGAGCGCGCCCTCGAGCGCGACCGGGTAGCCCACGTGCCGACCGAGGAAGAGCACCGAGCCCGCGTCCTTGAGCGAGCGGGCCAGCTCGCGCACCGGCTCCATGGTGTCGAGGACCTTCTCCACCATCTCCGGCATCGCCGCGAGCTGTTCGATCACCTCGGTGATCTCGTCGCCCCACTTGGTGCCGCGCACCTGGCCCAGGTACAGCGCGACCAGGTAGCACGCGACCAACTGGGTCAAGAACGCCTTGGTCGAGGCGACCGCGACCTCGGGGCCGGCGTGCGTGTAGAGCACCGCGTCGGCCTCGCGCGGCATCGTCGAGCCGTTGGTGTTGCAGATGACCAACACCTTCGCGCCCTGCTCGCGGGCGTGCCGCTGGGCCATCAGCGTGTCCATCGTCTCGCCCGACTGCGAGATCGTCACGACCAGCGTCTGCCGGTCCAGGATCGGGTCGCGGTAGCGGAACTCGCTGGCCAGTTCGACCTCGCACGGCACACGCGTCCAGTGCTCGATCGCGTACTTGGCGATCAGACCCGCGTGGAAGGACGTACCGCACGCGATGATGACGACCTTGTCGATCTCGCGCAGCACCTCGTCGGGGATGCGGACCTCGTCGAGCACCAGGCGCCCGTCGGTGCCGATCCGGCCCAGCAGGGTGTCGGCGACCGCCTTGGGCTGCTCGGCGATCTCCTTGAGCATGAAGTAGTCGTAGCCGTCCTTCTCGGCGGCCGAGACGTCCCAGTCCACGTGATACTCGGTGAACGCGGCGGGGGCGCCGTCGAAGTCCGTCACCGTGATCTCGTCCCGGCGCAGTTCGACGACCTGGTCCTGGCCGAGCTCGATGGCCTCGCGGGTGTGCTCGATGAACGCGGCCACGTCGGACGCGAGGAAGTTCTCCCCGTTTCCGCGACCCACCACGAGCGGCGAGTTGCGCCGCGCGCCCACGACCACGTCGGGGGCGTCGGCGTGCACGGCGACGAGCGTGAACGCGCCCTCCAGCCGCCGACAGACCCGACGCATCGCCTCGGCGAGATCCTCGCCCGCGCCCGCGAACTCCTCGGCGAGCAGGTGCGCCACGACCTCGGTGTCGGTCTCGGACTCCAGCTTGTGCCCGCGGTCGGCGAGCTCGGCGCGCAGCGCGGCGAAGTTCTCGATGATGCCGTTGTGGACCACCGCGACGCGGCCCGCGTTGTCCAGGTGCGGATGCGCGTTCACATCGTTGGGCGCGCCGTGCGTCGCCCACCGCGTGTGGCCGATGCCACACGTCCCCACCGGCAGCGGTGACTGCGCCAACGCATCCACGAGGTTGGCCAGCTTCCCCGCCCGCTTCTCGCTCACGAGCCCGCCATCGGACAACACGGCCACACCGGCCGAGTCGTACCCGCGGTACTCGAGACGCTTGAGCCCTCCGACAACCACATCCAGCGCTGATTGAGCGCCCACGTAACCCACGATCCCGCACATAAGAGGTCAGCCTACGGGGTCGGTGAAAGCCCGACGGAAGAGCGTTCGACGGCCCGGCGCGTACGAGAGCCATCGCTGCCGGGACAATGAGCACGTGCCAACCTTCGCGACGCAGGGCTCAACGCGCGACCTGTCCCCGTTCGTCGAGCTCGACCGCGCCGCCTGGAGCCGGCTGCGGGCCAGTACGCCGCTCCCGCTCACCGCCGACGAGTTGGAGCGCCTGCGCGGGCTCGGTGACGTCGTGGACCTCGACGAGGTCAGCGACGTCTACCTGCCTTTGTCGCGACTGCTCAACCTCTACGTGGGAGCGACCCGAGGACTGGGCCGCGCGCTGACCACGTTCCTGGGCAACGGCGCGAACCCGGGGATACCGTTCGTGATCGGCGTCGCGGGCAGCGTGGCCGTGGGCAAGAGCACCACCGCGCGCATCCTGCGCGAACTGCTCGCCCGCTGGCCGGACCACCCGCACGTCGAACTGCTGACCACCGACGGCTTCCTCTACCCCAACGAGGAGTTGGAGCGGCGCGAGATCATGCACCGCAAGGGCTTTCCGGAGTCCTACGACCGCCGCGCGCTCGTGCGCTTCGTGGCCGACGTCAAGGCAGGTAAGCCCGAGGTCACCGCGCCGGTGTACTCGCACCTGACGTACAACATCGTCCCGGGCGAACGCCTGACCATCCACCGGCCCGACATCCTGATCGTCGAGGGCCTCAACGTCCTGCAACCGGCCTCCCCCACCACCGACGGCCGCCCGCGCCTGGCCCTGTCCGACTTCTTCGACTTCAGCGTCTATGTGGACGCTCGCACGCAGGACATCCGCCGCTGGTACCTGGACCGGTTCCTCAAACTGCGCCAGACCGCTTTCCGCGACCCGGCCTCCTACTTCCGCAAGTACGCGGTGATGCGCCCCGAGGAAGCCCTGGAGTACGCCGAGAACACGTGGGCGACGGTCAACGAGACCAACCTCGTGCAGAACATCCGCCCCACCCGCGCCCGGGCGACGCTCGTTTTGCAAAAGGATGCCGAGCACGCGGTGAGTCGGCTCCGACTGCGCAAGCTCTGACCCCGATACGGTCGCGGCATGTTCCACCTGCGGGTCATCGTGCCCACCGAACTCAGTGCCGCGGTTCGCGACCTTCTGCTCACCGAGCCCGGAGTCGCCCACCTCGTGGTGTGGCCCGGCGTCGCCGTGCAACCCGAGGGTGACGTCGTCGCGTGCGACCTGGCCCGCGAGTCGGCGAGTTCGGTGCTCGCCGAACTGCGCGCGCTCGGCGTGGACGACCGGGGCTCGATCGCCCTCGAAGACTTGGACGTGCTGCTCTCCCGCTCCGCCGACGAGGCGGAACGCGCCGCTCCGGGCGCCGGCGCCGACTCGGTGGTGTGGGAGGAGATCGAGGAGGCCACCTCCGAGGAGTCCACGCTCTCGGTGACGTTCCTGGCGTTCCTGGTCGTCGCGACCATGATCGCGGCGTGCGGCGTGCTGCTCGACAACCCGATCCTGATCGTCGGCGCGATGGTCGTGGGCCCCGAGTTCGGCCCGCTCGCCGGACTGTGCGTGGCGGCCGTACAGCGCCGTCCCCGGCTCGCGGCCCGCTCCGGGCTCGCGCTGCTCGTCGGGTTCCCCGTCGCGATGCTCGCGACCATGGCGTTCACCGGCTTCATGCACGCGCTGGGTCTGTTCGACGAGGCCATGCTGGAGCGCGATCGCCCACTCACCGAGTTCATCTACCAGCCCGACTGGCTGTCCTTCTGGGTGGCGTTCCTGGCCGGCATCGCGGGCCTGTTGTCACTCACCAGCGCCAAGTCCGGCGCGCTGATCGGCGTGCTGATCTCGGTGACCACGGTGCCGGCCGCCGCGAACGCGGCGGTGGCGATCAGCTACGGCGACTTCGACGAAGCCGGCGGCTCACTCGGCCAACTCGGCCTCAACCTGGTCGGCATCGTGCTCGCGGGCACCCTCACCCTGCTGGTCCAGCGCGGGCTGTGGAGCCTTCGCGAGTCCCGAACCAAGCGCCGGCCCCGGTCCGTGCGGACCGGGGCCGGGCAAGGCTCGTGAGGGCGCGTCGCGCCTACGACTCCAGGGCGAGCAACGTGCGCACGATCTCGGCCAGACCCGCCGCCTCGTCGTGCGCCTGGTCGTGCGTCTCGGCCTCGACCATCACCCGCACGAGCGGCTCGGTGCCCGAGGGCCGAAGCAACACCCGTCCGGTGGCGCCCAGGCGTTCCTCGACGAGCGCGACGGCCTGCGCCAACTCGGGGGTCGAGTGCACCCGGGCGCGGTCCACCCCACCGACGTTGACGAGCATCTGCGGCAGGCGCGTCATGACGGCGGCCAACTCGTGCAGCGGCTTGCCGGTCTCGGCCACGCGCGCGAGCAGTTGCAGCGCGGTCAGCGTGCCGTCGCCCGTGGTCGCGTGCTCCAGGAGCACCACGTGGCCCGACTGCTCGCCGCCGAGCGAGAGCCCCGAGGCCTGCATGGCCTCCAGTACGTAGCGGTCGCCGACCGCGGTCTCGACCATCTTGATCCCGGCCGCCTGCATGGCCAGCTTGAGTCCGAGGTTGGACATCACGGTCGCCACGAGGGTGTCCTCGACCAGCCGCCCACCATCGCGCATCGCGAGCGCGAGCACCGCGAGGATCGCGTCGCCGTCGACGATCTCGCCGCGCGCGTCCACCGCGAGACAGCGGTCCGCGTCGCCGTCGTGCGCGATGCCGGCGTCGGCGCCGTGCTCGACCACGGCGGCCGCGAGGGCCTCCATGTGCGTCGAGCCGCAGTTCTCGTTGATGTTGAGGCCGTCCGGCTCCGCGTGGATCGCGATCACCTCGGCGCCCGCGCGCCGCAGCGCGTCGGGGGCGACCGCGGAGGAGGCGCCGTTGGCGCAGTCGACGACGACCTTGAGCCCGTCGAGGCGATGCGGCAACGACGTCAGCAGGTGTTCGACGTAGCGCGCGTGACCCTCGGGATGGTCCTGCACCCGACCCACGGCCGAACCCGTCGGGCGCTCCCACTCGGTACCGAGCAGCGCCTCGATCTCGTTCTCCAGGTCGTCGGCCAGCTTGTGCCCACCGCGCGCGAAGAACTTGATCCCGTTGTCCGGCATCGAGTTGTGACTCGCGGAGAGCATCACGCCCAGATCCGCGCCCAGCAGCCCGGTCAGATAGGCGATCGCCGGCGTCGGCAGCACACCGGCGCGGTAGACGTCCACACCCGCGCCCGCGAGGCCCGCGATCACGGCGGCTTCGAGGAACTCTCCGGAGGCCCGCGGGTCGCGGCCGACCACGGCGAACGGCCTACGCCCGTGCCCCGATTGCGCCATGCCGTCCCGACCGCGCACCCCCAGCACCCGCGCGGCGGCCACCGCGAGGTCCAGTGCCAGTTCCGCCGTCAGCCGGCCGTTCGCCAGGCCACGCACGCCGTCCGTACCGAAGAGTCGTCCCACTGTTGGATCTCCCGCATACATTCCGGAAATTCGGACAATACCGCGCGGTCGCCCCCGACAGGAGTACCGCCGACAGGAGTTTCGCCGAGAAAGCAACAGGCCCGGGGGGCACGAACCGTGCCCCCCGGGCCTGTCGAAGCTGCGTACAGCCGCAGAGTGTTGCCGTACGGCTTAGCGCTTGCTGTACTGCGGCGCCTTGCGCGCCTTCTTCAGTCCGTACTTCTTGCGCTCCGTGGCACGCGGGTCACGGGTCAGGAAGCCGGCCTTCTTCAGCGCCGGGCGGTTCGCCTCGACGTCCGCCTCGTTCAGCGAACGGGCGACACCCAGACGCAGCGCACCGGCCTGGCCGGAGACACCGCCACCGTGGATGCGGGCGTGCACGTCGTAGCGGTCGTCGAGCTCGAGCACCTTGAAGGGCTCGTTGACCAGCTGCTGGTGCACCTTGTTCGGGAAGTACTCCTCGAGCGTGCGCCCGTTGATCTTCCACTTGCCGGTGCCCGGCACGATGCGGACGCGAGCGACCGCTTCCTTGCGGCGACCGGTCGCGGAACCCGCCTGCGGCTCGCTGAAGCGCGACGCAAGGGACTCGGACGTGTAGCTCTCGAGCGGAAGACCCTCGGTCTCCTCGATCGGGGTTTCTGCAATGGTCTCGGCCACTGTTCTCCTCAAACTATTCGTTCGTCAGGCGGTGGCCGTGACTACTGCGCGACCTGGATGATCTCGAAAGGCACCGGCTGCTGCGCCGAGTGCGGGTGCTCCGCACCGCGGTACACCTTGAGCTTGGACAGCATCTGCCGGCCCAGGGTGTTCTTCGGGAGCATGCCCTTGATGGCCTTCTCGACGGCCTTCTCCGGGTTCTTGTCCAGCAGCTCGTCGTAGCGGACGGCGCGGAGGCCACCCGGGTAGCCGGAGTGGCGGTAGGCCATCTTCTGCTCGCGCTTGTTGCCCGACAGGTGAACCTTGTCGGCGTTCACAATGATGACGAAATCGCCGGTGTCGACGTGCGGCGCGTACACCGGCTTGTGCTTACCCCGGAGCAGGGCAGCGGCCTGAGTGGACAGGCGGCCGAGCACGACATCGGTCGCGTCGATGACGTGCCACTGACGCTGGACGTCGCCGGGCTTGGGGCTGTACGTGCGCACGGTCGATAGCCTTCGCTTCTTCGTGAGTGTGTGCTTTCGGATGCCGACTGGCTGTCCGGGATGATTCCGAACTGGATGCGGACTCCGGTTGGCCGGCGGCCCGGCGTACCGACTCCACTCAAGCAAGCCAATACGCACAACGAACCGGCACAATACCGGGTCAAGGGGGTGCCGGTCAAAACGAGCAATGGGGCGATGAGTCGCTCACGCCCCTCCCCAGCGTAAGCCATCCGCGGCGCTGCTCCTACCGTGCCACGCCGACCCGTCATCACAACGGCATAGGTACGATGCGCCGAACGGCCGGCGCGTCGGCGACCGGGGTGCGCACGCGCGTGACGTGAAGTCTTGTCGAGCAGGGGGCGGGTATGTCGGGGGTCGACTCTCCGGGAACGGGCAACGACGGGCAGCAGCCGTGGAGCGTACGCCCGGGCGGCCTGGGTACGCCGGGGCAGCCACAGGGCGACTACGACCCGTTCCCCTCCCACGCCCAACCACAGCAACCGTACGCGCCGCAACCCGACCCGTACGGTCCCACCGACCCCTACGGGCAGCAGGGCGCGCCCGGCCCGTACGGCGAACCGGCCCCGGGGCGACAGCCGTTCGGCGGCGGCAACGACGGCGGGCAGCCCGACTGGTCCCGGCTCGCCGAGCAGCGCGACGCCGCGGCCCGTCGCCGCAGGCTGATGTTCACCGTCGGCGGTTCGGTGGTCGGCCTCGCCCTGGTCGGGGGCATCATCGCGGCCGCGATGGCGATGTCCGGCGGCGACGACGGCGACAAGCCCGGACCCGCCGGCAGCTCCGGCACCGTGGCGAGCACGCCGTTCGCCCCCGACAAGCCGACGTTTCGTCCCGCGCCGACCGTCCCACCGCCGCCCCCGGCCCAGGACGTGCTCGCCGATCCGAAGCTGGACACCGCGCCGTTCACGATCGACGCGCTGTTCCCCGAGATGAAGTTCTCGGTCGACGGACGCGCCTACTCGATCGTCAACGGCCAACTCGGCAACACGTGTTCGGACGGCGCCGACGCCAAACTCGGCCCGGTGCTGCGCAACCAACAGTGCACCCAGCTGATCCGCCTGGCCGTCACCGGCCCCGGCGCGATCGTCTCGACCGTCGCGGTGGCCTCGTTCCCCACCCCGGACAAGGCGAAGGCGATCATGAACAGCCAGGAGAAGGGCATTCTCGTACCGCTCGGCGGGCCGGGAATCAAGGTCCTCGACCCCAAGAAGCAGCAGTACGGCGAACTGCGCAACGCGATCGGCCGCTACACGATGCTCTCGCTCAGCTGGTACGCCGACGGCAAGGCGATCGCCGCGGACGACAAGGTGATGATCCAGCGGCTGGACGACATCGACAAGTTCCTGCGCAGCGCGATGACCGCTCGCGGCGAGGCCACGTCGAAGCAGATCGACGCCGAGAACCGGCGCAAGGCCCTGGAACAGGTGCAGGGCTGACCCGCACCCCGGAGCGACACACGGTCAACTGCCGTCCCGACGGCGGCGCGTGGCGAACACTCGCGCCGCCAACAACTCGTCCGAGGGGTAGGCCACCTCTTCGAGGGTGAGCCCGTGCGCCGGCGCCACGTGCACGCCGGAGTCGCGCACCGCGCGCCCGAGCACCTCACGCGGCCAGTCCACCGGCTTGCGCCCGGTGCCCACCGCCAGCATCGCGCCCACCAGCGAGCGCACCATGTTGTGGCAGAACGCGTCGGCCCGCACGGTCGCCACGATCACCGGCCGAAACGCGGGACCCACCTCGGCCCCGGTCGGCGTCTCGCGCGCCCACGAGAAGTCCTGGAGGCACCGCACCGTCGTCGCGCCCTCGCGCTTGCGGCAAAACGACGCGAAATCGTGTTCGCCCAAAAGGAGTTCGGCCGCCGCGTTCATCCGCGACTCGTCCAGCGGCCGGTCGTGCCACACCACGCTGCCGCGCCGCAACGGGTCCACCCCGCCCGGCGCGTCGCACACCCGATACGCGTAGCGCCGCCACACCGCGCCGAACCGCGCGTCGAACCCCTCGGGCGCCACCGTGATGTCCCGCACCCGCACGTCCCGCGGCAGCGCCCCCGCGACGCGCCGCAACGCGACGTCGCCCACGGCCGCCCACACGTCCGGCGACACGTCGAGGTGGGCCACCTGGCCCCGGGCGTGTACGCCCGCGTCCGTGCGCCCGGCCACGGTCAGCTGGGCCGGCTCCGGCAACCGCAGCACGGTCGTCAGGGCGCTCTCCAGGGTCCCCTGCACGGTACGCAGCTCCCGTTGCCGGGCCCACCCCGCGAACTCCGTGCCGTCGTACGACAGATCGATGCGCAAGCGCACCACCGCAAACCACCTCCGGACATGGCACGAGCCCGCCTTCCGTACGAATACGGAAGGCGGGCTCGCACCGTGAATCGATACGCGCGAAGCGTCGACCGGGCCGTCAGGCCTTGTCGATGTCCTTCTTCTCGGCCTCGGCGGGCGCCTCTTCGGTCTCGACGACCTCGGTCGCCTCGGCCTTGGCGGTCTCCTGCTCCTTGACCGAGCGCTTCGTGGCGGCCTCGGCCTCGCCGACCGCGTTCTGCGCCACGGTCAGGGCCTCGACCAGCTCGATGACAGCCATGGGGGCGTTGTCGCCCTTGCGGTTGCCGATCTTGGTGATGCGCGTGTAACCGCCCGGGCGGTTCGCGTAGCGCGGACCGATCTCCTCGAAGAGCGAGTGCACGACGCTCTTGTCACGAACGATCGTGAGCACCTGGCGACGGTTGTGCAGGTCGCCCTTCTTCGCCTTGGTGATCAGTCGCTCGGCGACGGGACGCAGCCGACGCGCCTTGGCCTCGGTCGTGGTGATGCGACCGTGCTCGAACAGGGCGGTCGCGAGACCGGCCAGGATCAGCCGCTCGTGTGCCGGACCGCCGCCGAGGCGCGGACCCTTGGTGGGCCTGGGCATGTTCTCTCCTAGATAATCCTGCGCCGGCCGTATCAGGTACCGGCGTCAGTCCACCCGGGCCGGTCGGCCCGGGTGGCTGTGCCTGTCGGGGGGACGACCCCCCGGAACCCCCGCTTACACGGGAGGCCCGGCGATCAGTACTGCTCGGTCTCCGCGAAGCCGTGGTCGTCCTCGTCGCCGAAGCTGTCCGCGGCGGCGGTCGGGTCGAACCCGGGGGGGCTGTCCTTGAGGGCCAGGCCCATCCCGTTGAGCTTCGCCTTGACCTCGTCGATCGACTTCGCACCGAAGTTGCGAATGTCGAGCAGGTCGGCCTCGCTGCGCGCGACCAGTTCACCCACGGTGTGGATGCCCTCGCGCTTGAGGCAGTTGTACGAGCGGACCGTGAGCTCGAGCTCCTCGATCGGCAGCGCCAGATCGGCCGCGAGCGCGGCGTCGGTCGGCGACGGGCCCATGTCGATGCCCTCGGCGTCGATGTTCAGCTCGCGCGCGAGACCGAACAGCTCGACCAGCGTCTTGCCCGCGGAGGCCATCGCGTCACGCGGACGCATGGACTGCTTGGTCTCGACGTCGACGATCAGCTTGTCGAAGTCCGTGCGCTGCTCGACACGGGTGGCCTCGACCTTGTACGTGACCTTGAGCACCGGCGAGTAGATCGAGTCGACCGGCACGCGGCCGATCTCCTGGCCCGCCTGCTTGTTCTGGACGGCGGAGACGTAGCCGCGACCGCGCTCGACGGTCAGCTCCATCTCCAGCTTGCCCTTGGCGTTGAGCGTCGCCAGGACCAGGTCGGGGTTGTGCACCTCGACACCGGCCGGCGGCGCGATGTCGCCGGCGGTGACCACACCCGGGCCCTGCTTGCGCAGGTACATCACGACGGGCTCGTCGTGCTCCGAGGAGACGACGAGCTGCTTGATGTTGAGGATGAGGTCGGTGACGTCCTCCTTGACGCCCGGCACGGTGGTGAACTCGTGCAGGACGCCGTCGATCCGGATGCTGGTGACAGCCGCGCCCGGGATCGAGGACAGGAGCGTACGACGAAGCGAGTTGCCGAGCGTGTAGCCGAAGCCCGGCTCGAGGGGCTCGATGACGAACCGCGAGCGGTATTCGTCGACGACGTCCTCGGTCAGGGTGGGCCGCTGAGCGATAAGCATGGGGATGCCTCCCGGTAATGACGCCCGCTATTTGACGCCAGTGGAAACAAGGATACGGGCGGACCGGGAAAACCCGGTCCGCCCGATCCCGCAGAGCTCTTACTTGGAGTAGAGCTCGACGATGAGCTGCTCCTGCACCTGCGTGTCGATGACCTGACGCGCCGGGAGGGAGTGCACGAGGATGCGCATCTTGCCCGGGATGACCTCAAGCCATGCCGGCACGGTGCGCTCGCCGGCCTCGGCACGGGCGACCACGAACGGGGTCAGCTCGACCGAGTCCTTGCGGACCTCGATGATGTCGTTGTCGGAGACCCGGAACGACGGGATGTCGGTCTTGGTGCCGTTGACCACGATGTGGCCGTGGCGAACCAGCTGACGGGCGTGGTCACGCGACTTGGCGAAGCCCGCGCGGTAGACCACGTTGTCCAGACGCGACTCGAGGATGCGAAGCAGGTTCTCGCCGGTCTTGCCCTGGCGACGGTTCGCTTCCTCGTAGTAGCCCTTGAACTGCTTCTCGAGGACGCCGTAGATGCGCGCGCACTTCTGCTTCTCGCGCATCTGCAGCAGGTACTCGCTGTCCTTGGTACGGCCACGACCGTGCTCACCCGGCGGGTAAGGCCGAATCTCGATCGGGCACTTCGGGCCCTCGCACTTGCTGCCCTTGAGGAACAGCTTCATCTTCTCGCGACGGCAGCGCTTGCAGTCCGCGCCGGTGTAACGCGCCATTGTTCTTTAACTCCTAGTCAGCTGCGGGTCAGACGCGGCGGCGCTTGGGGGGGCGGCAGCCGTTGTGCGGCACGGGGGTGACGTCCTGAATGGAGCCAACCTCCAGGCCGGTGGCCTGCAGCGAACGAATGGCGGTCTCACGACCGGAACCCGGGCCCTTGACGAAAACGTCGACCTTGCGCATGCCGTGCTCCTGGGCACGACGTGCGGCGGACTCGGCAGCCATCTGCGCGGCGAAGGGGGTCGACTTGCGCGAGCCCTTGAAGCCGACGTGGCCCGCGGAGGCCCACGAGATCACGTTGCCGCTGGGGTCCGTGATCGAAACGATGGTGTTGTTGAACGTGCTCTTGATGTGGGCGTGCCCGTGAGCGACGTTCTTCTTTTCCTTGCGGCGCACCTTCTTGGCGCCCGCGCGGCTCTTGGGAGGCATCTGCTGGAAACTCCTGAGGTCGTCGGTCCGCTACGAGTTGAGGACCGCGTGATCCGTCGTACGCGGACTACTTCTTGCCCGGCTTCTTCTTGCCGGCGATCGCGCGACGCGGGCCCTTGCGGGTACGCGCGTTGGTGTGAGTGCGCTGACCGCGGACCGGAAGACCGCGACGGTGACGCAGACCTTCGTAGCAACCGATCTCGACCTTGCGGCGGATGTCGGCCTGAACTTCGCGGCGGAGGTCACCCTCGACGCGGTAGTTCGACTCGATCCAGTCGCGAAGCTTGATCAGGTCGTCTTCGGCGAGATCGCGGACGCGGGTGTCAGGGTTGACACCGGTGTTCTTCAGCGTGTCCAGCGCACGAGTGCGCCCGACGCCGAAGATGTAGGTCAGAGCGACCTCGACCCGCTTCTCACGGGGGAGGTCGACGCCGACGAGGCGTGCCATATGTGTGGCTCCTGGTTTAGTCGGAGGTCTGGCCCAACACCGGTCCGGCACATCCGTGGAAGTGCTCGGTCCTCGGCCTCCGGCCGAGGGTGGCGTCCCGCACGAGGCGGGGGTCGGGTGCTGTGGCTCTTACGTGATGCGTCGCGCGTCGATCGCTCGTTGTGCGAGGTGGTGGCTGCTCAGCCCTGGCGCTGCTTGTGGCGCAGGTTTTCGCAGATCACCATGACCCGGCCGTGACGGCGGATCACCTTGCACTTGTCGCAGATCTTCTTGACGCTCGGCTTGACCTTCATGATTTCTCCGGTACGTGTGACGTGGGCATGCGTGAGCCCCCGTCGCCGAGTCGGTTATCGGTTTGCGTCCAAGCCCCGCTCACCACGCACAACGCGGGCAGGGCTGGGGCTCGCCTACTTGTAGCGGTAGACGATCCGACCACGGGTCAGGTCGTACGGGCTCAACTCGACGACGACCCGGTCGTCCGGGAGGATTCGGATGTAGTGCATCCGCATCTTCCCACTGATGTGCGCGAGGACTTTGTGCCCGTTCTGAAGCTCCACGCGAAACATGGCGTTGGGGAGCGACTCGATTACGGTGCCCTCGATTTCGATGGCCCCTTGCTTCTTGGGCATGTCCTCCGCGCTTCGTATCTCGGGATCAGCTACCGTTACCCGGCGCACATGCTGCACACAAACTTCGCGCGCCCAGATGACGGGCGCGCCAAACCTGGCTACATGTGAGCCGACGAGTCAGTCTAAGCCACGCGGGCAATTAAAGCGAAACCGGGGCCCCGGCACGGAAAACCCGTGGATCCGGGGCGTGCGGCCTACTTCAGGAAGTAGACCAGCGCCCAGGTAAGCACGCCCAGTGACATGACGACCAACCAGACCTTGTTCAACGTCGCGTTGGAAACTCGCTGACGTCGCTCCCCTGCCGGGCCGTAGGCGCCGGCTCGGGGTGCGTCGACGTGTGGGTGGTACTCCGGCGGAGGCGTCGCACCCACCGCGTCGTCTCGATCAGGCCGGCCGGGCAGATTCGCCGAAACCGCGTCGAGTTCCCCCACCGTACCCGCTCGACGCACCGCGTCGAGGCACGCCCGGTATTCCGACAGCCCCAAGTGGCCACCCGCGAGGTGCTCACGCAGCCGCGCGGTGGCCTGTTCGCGGTCCGCCGGGGTCGCGGGGGCTTGCGGATCACGGTCCATGAAAGAAGCGTATGCCCTTCACGCCGGGGGGCGCCCGTGCCGCCACACGACCATCTGGATCGAGCCCAACACCGCGCCGGCGGGACCGTAGACCCAGATCGGCCAGAAGTAGACGACACCGGGTCCGGCGACGGCGACCAGGAACCAGATCACCACGTTGAACGCGGTCACCGCGTTCAACGCGGTCCACGCGGCCCGAAGCGCGCGCCGCCCGCCGCCCGGCTCGTCGGATCGTCGCGCGAGGGACTCGTGCTCGCGGTAGCCCTCGAAGACGACCGGCGGCGCCGGTCTCGGGGCCGTGCGCGCCGGCGGCCGCACGG
>NZ_WWJX01001553.1 GCF_009865215.1 Streptomyces sp. SID3343
GGCCTCGAAGTCGCGTCGGATCAGGTCCGGGATCCGCGGGTGGGCCCCGTCGCCGAGGGTGGTCACCGGCCTCCAGGGACGTGGTTGGCAGGCCACCAGGCCCAGTTCGCGCATCAGGGCCCGCACCGACTCGGGCGAAACGGCCTCGCCGGAGCGCGCCAGGACGGCGTGCACACGGCGATATCCGTACGTCTCGTGGTTCGCCGTGAAGATCTCGCGGATCATCGTCTTGAGGCGTGTTCGTCGGTCGGCGGTGACGGAGGCGGGTCGGTCACGCCATTCGTAGAATCCGGATCGGGACACCCCCAACCATCGGCACATGTCGGCGATGTGAAATTGGGCCTTCTCCGCTTCGACGAGCGCGTATCGCGCGCTCACCCCTGTTCGCGTGCGAAGAAGGCGGACGCTTTTTTCAGGAAGGCGTTCTCCTCACGGAGCTTCCTGACTTCCCGTTCGAGCTGCAGCTCGCGGTCCGATTTCGCGTCGCCCGGGGCTTCGATGTCGTCTTCTCCGGCGAGGCGATGTTCTTTCACCCAGCCCCTGAGCGTGGAGTCGTTGATTCCGAGCTCGGCGGCGACACGAGAGATCGGACGTGGACCGTCGATCACCATGCGGACGGCCTCGTCCCTGAACTGCTGTGGATACCTTGGTGGCACGTTCTCTCTCATTTCCGGATCTCATCAACCCTACGCGGGCCACTGTCCGGAAGAAATAGGGCACCTCAGACCCCCGCTTCGCGGGACCGTTCCCCGGCGCTGGTGGTTTCCACCACCCACCCTTCGTCCACGGTCGACCGATTCCTGCGCGTCGTTCGCTTCGCGGCCTGGCCAAGGCGCTGTACATCCTCTTGGGGCTCTCGATGGTCAGGTCCGTGGCTTGGGCCGTTGTGAGATTCGGCCGCGCCGACGCGTGGTCAGAGATCGCCGAGGGCGGATCGCGGGACGACCCCTACCCGGGCAACCCGGACGGCCTCGCGGAATGGTTGTGGACGGGCGCCGATTGGACCCTGGTCTACGGGACGATCGTGCTGTTCCTGGTCTGGTTCCATCGCGCACGCGCCAACGTCGAGACGTACCCCGCCACCCACAAGCAGACCTTTTCCCGAGGCTGGGCGATCGGCGGCTGGTTCTGCCCTGCGGTCAACCTGGCATTCCCGCCGATCATCGCCCAGGACGTGTGGAAGGCCGGCGACCCTCGCGCGTCGCACCGAGGCACGCGCCTCAGGCTCCTCGTGGTGTGGAGCTGGTGGACGTCGTACGCGGGCGCGACGGCGGTGATGCTGTACGCCGCGCTCCGCAAGCGACAGGGAGACGGACTCCACGACAGCGTCGAACGCGCCGACTACGCACACCACTTCCACGACGCCGACACCGCGATGGGCGTCGGTTACGTCCTGCTGATCCCGGCAGCCGCCCTGGCCATCGCCGTGATCGCCCGCATCACCACCTTCCAGAACGATCGCGAACACAGCCCGCTGCCGGCGCCGTTCACCCCATGGCCGGGAAGTCCCTTCCCGGGGAGCCCCTTTCCCGCAGCTCCCCCTGGATTCCCACCCGCCGCATTCGGCGGCCCCCCGACCACCGCGCAGACCATCGCCCCGCCACCCAGACCCGACTCCCCGCCACGCGCTCGGCCCCGCCCCCGATAGTCGGTAGGAACCCGTGGCCACGTCGATGCCGCGGGCGATCGTGGAGCGGGTGACCGCAGGGCGACCGTCGTCTCGGCCGGTCGGTTTTCGAAGCGGGTCAGCTGCTGCATCCGGTGCGGTGGCAGATGGACCAGGCGCGCAGTGTGCCGTTTTCGTAGAGGTCGACAAAGACGGACGTAGCTCCGCCGGGAACGGGAGCGGACAGGGTGAAGCCGTGTCCGACGGTGCCGTTGCAGGTGCTCCTGACTTGCCTGTCCTTGATCGTGTCGTTCACGTAGGCCGTGTACACGACGTCCCGGCATCCCGAGGCGGCCCGGAGTTGACCGCCGACCTGAACCGACTGGTTGTACCAGATCAGGTTGCCCTTGACGTAGGAGTTCCCGTACTGGGCGACGTAGGGCGTTTCGGGGTTGCCCGCCGCCTGTGCGTGTGCGGTGGATGCGGTGCCGGCCGTGACCACGGCGGCGGTTCCGATCGCGAGAAGTGCCCGTGCGATGCGCATGTCTTCCCTCTCTTGCGGCCTCGGAGAACGCTCACGACGAACAGGAGAACACCGCGTCCGCGCCTGTGGTGACCGGCTTTTCGAGATGTTCGCCGTCTCGTCGCCACATGTTCGGATACCGGCGGGAGTCCCGTCACCCGCCGCGAGATCACCTCGGTGTGCGGGTGCGGGTGTGTGTGGATGGGGGGAGTGTCGTCGGTTCGATCTCGCCGAGCGGTGCCGGCCGCAGCACGAGCCCACCGGCCGGACCGATCGTCGGCCCGTCCGACCAGCCCCGCCGTCTACCGGGGGCGCGACCCCGACCGTGTCCCCGAGAACGGCGCGACCGGCGCGCGGGCCCGCTGCCGGGCGGAGCTCGAACCGATGTCTCCTGCCCGCCCGTTGCCCACGGACAACATCGGCCCGTCGCTTGTCGTACGCCCTCATGCTTGTCGTACGCCGTCACGAGTGTCCGCCGAAGGCCCGCGAAGTACGGTGGCCCACGGCTGTTTCTCGGGCGTCTAAGCTCACAGCATGACGATCACATACGACTGGCGAGGCGACTTCGAGAACGCGGCCGTCAACACGCTGCACGCGGAGGGCTTCGACCACAGGCTCCTGGACATCGACTGGACGGCGCAGGTGCACCGGCACAGTCTCGGCTGGGTCTGCGCCCGGCAGGACGGCCGGCTGGTGGGATTCGTCAACGTCGCGTGGGACGGCGGGGTCCACGCTTTCGTCCTCGACACGATGGTCAAGTCGGACCTTCGCCGCTTCGGGATCGGGGCCGGCCTCGTCGCCGCAGCTGTCCGAGGGGCCCGGGCGGCGCAGTGCGAATGGCTACACGTCGACTTCGACGACGACCTGCGGGCGTTCTACTTCGACGCCTGCGGTTTCAAGCCGACGAACGCGGGTCTGATCGCACTGTGACCGGGCGTTGTCGGCGTTCCGGCGGCAGCCCCGGGCAGCGCACCATCCGCAATAGGTGCGGCCTCGAATCGGGTCACCGCTGACGAGACCGTCGAAGGCCCGTGTCCGTCCGAGCCGGCATCGTATGGGCATCGGTGACCTCGGGACGGCGACCCTCGCAGAAGTGGCACCGTCGAGAGCAGGGGGCGGGCAATGGGGAAGCAGTCGGTGTACGAGGGCCCGGTTCACGTGGCGTACATGCAGACCTACGTCGAAAGCCGTGAGGACCCACGGAGCCACGCCGACGACAGCCACACGGCCGGCCAGGTGAACGGTCTGTGCGGTGCGGCGATTCCCGGACACCTGTTCCTGACCACGGGCATGCACACCGGACACGTGCACTTCACGATCGAGATACACGACAAGGAACCCGCGATCGACGACACCTGGGAGGAAATCGTCGAGGCATCGTTTCGCCCTGCCGGCGAAACCGTGCGCCTGTCCCAGTGGGGCGATGCCGACCGCTGCTCGTTCACCCTCCCCACCGTCGACCACCGCGTCCGCTACAGCGTGGTAGCCATGGACGCGGGCAGCGAAGCCAATGTGATCTTTGCCGAGGAACCGGCCGTGGACCACTACCTGTTGCAGTTCTGGCCCGCGCCCTGGGCTCCGGACGTCGTGGTCAAACAGACGGGTCTACAAGCCGCCTACTGGCACGACTGCGCCCGCAAGACCCGACCGAACCGCACCCCCGAACAAAAGGCGGCCATCGCCTTGGCCGAGCGCCTGGAACGCGAGCGCCGGAACGAGGAACGTCGGCGGGCCGACGAGGTGCGCGCGTGGGGTGGTCGCGCGCCGACCGAGCGCCTGCGCAAGGTCGGCGGCAACGTGTTCGGTATGACCAGCCTCGACGTCGGCCTGGTCCACGCGATCGGTGACACCGACGACGCCACGATGCGCGCCATCGCCCGCTGGGCCGTCCACCGCGCCTACACGCGCGCCGGCCTGACCGATATCCCCTGGATCGTGCCCGCCCTCGAGGCCTTGGACCGGGGCGAGCCGCTGCCCCCTCCGTTCGGCGACCACGCGGCCACCTTCGAGCGCTTGTGGGCCGATCCCGACGTCCCACGCACCGTCGTGGACTCCACCGACGGCGGCTCGCACAACGTATCCCGGCAGGCGATGGCGCTACCCGCCCTCGACCAGGCCACCCACCCCGACCCGCTGCAGGCCGCGCTCGACGCCCTCTACGCCGCAGCCGTCACCCACGGCAGCGACCACCAGGCCCTGTTCGACGACCTACGCCGAGCACACCCGGCGTTGGCCCACCCTCGATACCACCTGATCACACCAGCACCCGATCTCGTCACCCACATCCTGACCACGACGCTGTGCCACTCGGATTCGGGCGACGAGAAACCACAAACGGGGCCCACCGGATAGGCAAAGCCGTCGACAGCCGGAGCCCCGAGCCGGGGCACCCGTGCACGCCGTCCCGGTCGACGAAGTACGGCAGCCGCATCGCCGTCGAACCGCCCGGCGACCGCCCGTCGCACGGCCGTCGACGCGGCCGCGCCCCCACGTCGGTCACCGACCGGGTGCTCGGGATCGCCGCCGCGTGCTCGGGGCCGCTCTTGCGGGGCGAGGCGATGGGTTCTGGACAGCACTCGCGGACGAGAACGTGGCCGCCGTATCGGCGGCGCTGATAGGCGTGTTCGGGGCCGGCAACGCCGCACCGCTGCTTCGCCCGACGCAGGCCGCCGCAGCGCCGATGCCGGCGAACCACCGTATGGATGGGACCGATACGACCACGGACAAGGCCGCGGCCGCAGGCAGTACGAAGGCGAACGGCGCCGGTCGCCGCGGAGTAGCCTGCGGGCATGACCGACGTGATCGTCTTGCACGGTGCCTGGCATCAACCGGCTCACTACGACGACCTGGTGGGGTTGCTGCGCTCGCGAAGTCTGAGTGTGGAAGTGCCCGACCTCTACGAGCTGTCGCCGGCTGACAGTACCGCCTTGGTCGAGGACATCGTCGCCGCCTCCGAGGAGCCTCCGCTGGTGCTCGGGCACTCTTTCGGAGGTGTGACCGCCGGAACGGTCCGCGGCGCGGCAGGACTGATCCTCCTGGCCGGTTGGCTTCTCGACGTGGGTGAATCACCCGCGCAGCTGCTCGACGAAGTCGCGAAGGAAACCGGTGCCCCCGCCGAGGGGTTGCTCGCCGCGCTCGACGACAACGGGCGGCTACGACTCGATCCCGCGGATGCCCGAAAGAACCTGTACGCCGACGTCGACGAGCCGGCGGCCACCCGCGCGATCGAGCTGCTGCGCCCGGAACCGCCGTCGATCTTCGGGGCCATACCGAGTCACGTGAGCTGGCGCGATACACCCTCCGTCTATGTTGCCGGCCGCGACGACCGTGCCATCGCAGCGCCACTGGTCAGCCGCTTCGCGGCCCGTTGCTCGGCCTCGGAGACATGGGAGACCAGCCACTCGCCATACCTGAGCCGGCCCACGGCTGTCGCCGATCTGATTCACCGACAGCGACGAAACGCGAGCCGTTGACCAACCCGGCCGTGCCGATTCGACGTCCGCGCCACCGCGCCGAGGCACACGCACGCGCGCGTCCACCCTGCGTCGGGGGCTCGGCCTCGCGGATCGGCGCATGCGAAGCGGACAGCTGTGGGGCGTCGTACGGGTGCCGGGCCGAGCAGCCGGGGTGCTGACGCGGACGCGCGGAGCGCTCAGGCGAGGAGTTCGGCGAGTCGGGCCATCTCGGCGGCCGGGTCGATCACCGGTTGGATGAGGAGTTCGTCGACGCCTGCGCGTTCCAGGGCGGTGATCCGGGTGAGGACGTCGTCGCGGGTGCCGACCAGGGCCAGGGTGTGCATCAGGGAGGGCAGGACCAGGTCCCGGTCCTGCGGCGCGATGCGTCCGAGGTAGTTGGGGTAGAGCTTGGTGTACCGGTCCGGCGCGGCGGCGGTGGTGCCACGCCGCTCCAGGAGCTTGCGGACCGCCTCGCGTTCGTCGGGGCCGAGTTCCCTCGCGAAGGCGGGCGCGTCGGCGGCATAGTCCAGAAACGACAGGACGAGGTGACCTGTCGCATCCCGAGCCGCGTCGCCGTGCGGATCCTCGTCCTCGTGCAGCAGGTGGAGCGAGGTGACCACATAGGAGTTCGCGGGGGAGCCCTGGCCGGGGGACGTGCCGCGGGCGGCTTGGCGGCGGGCGTCCCGCAGCGCGTGCCACGCGGTGGGTTCGAGCAGGCCGAAGGAGATCAGGCCCGCACCACGACGGCCGGCGACGGCAGCGGCCTTGGATCCGAGCGCGGCCACGACGAACTCGATCGGATCCGTGGTGTTCACGTGCGCCCCGGCGTGGAGGAACCGGATGTCGCGGACCCGATCGCCCTCGCGGTACTCGGTCGAGCGCCCGGCACACAGATCCTGCAGCCCCGCGGTGAAACTCTCCAGCGCGGACGCCGTGGTCGGCGGCATGCCCAAGGTGCGTCGGGCGGTGTTTCCGGTGCCAACCCCACAGACGATCCGGCCCGGAGCCAGGGCGTTGAGGCCGGCGATCCCGCACGCTGCGGCCGGGGCCGAGCGCAGCGCCGGCGAGGTCACGCCGATACCGAGCTTGATGCGCCGGGTGGCCTTCGCGCACAGACTCAAGGCGACGAAGGGGTCACCGTGGACCATCGGGGTGTCGTTCACCCAGAAGCTGTGCAACCCCAACTCCTCGGCCCGCGCGGCGAGATCCTCCACACCGGGCCGAGCGGCGACCACGACACCTGCACGCATCAAGTCTCCAAGCCACGAGAACCCCCTCGAACGCGCTCATACTGGCACGTCCCAGGGCCGATGCCCATGGTTGGCCGCGCCGCCTCTGCGCGCCCCGAGAAGGCCTCGCGGCGGCCCCACGTATGGACGGACGGCCTCAGCCGGCCCCACCACATTCGTGCGGCGGTTCGCACCGGCGCCGCCGTTCCCGCCCCGCCTACCGGGAGCACCGGAATCCGTTCGGCTCGCGGAAGCCCCGCGCGCAGGCGGTTCGATCTTCGACGCCGAACGCACGCACCTGCGGCGCGCTTTGCGGCGCACCGCGCCGGGGCCCGGCGAGATCCGCGATCGTCTCGGCCGGCATCTCCTCACGCGGGCGCACGGAGAACCACCGTAGCTGCGCGGCAACTCCCTTATCCATCCGCCGAATTCGAGAAAACGTTCGGCCGGAGTCCGCGTGAGCCAAGCTGTACCGGACACCGCTTCCGTTGCCCTGCGGAGGGCGGGCACCCGGACCAGGCGGCCGCGGTGCCGCACGCCGGCCCGCGACCGGCCGGGGGCGAGGCGCCGTGCACGCGCCTCGGTTCACGCGTTCTCGTGCCGGTGCGCCCCCGGGGACTCGTCGGCCAGGCGGCCCTCGGCGGTCGAGAGCCGCACACGGTTGCGCCGGCTCACCCAGACCACCCAGCCGAAGAACACCACGGACGCGATCAGGACCCCGACGCCGACGATCGTTCGGTGGCCGACCAGAAAGGTCACGCCGCTGCCGACGAAGATCAGGCCGAGCAGAGGCAGCGCCCACACCCGAGTCCGCCGCATTCCACGCCGGCGACGCGCGACCAGGGCGCGCATCTGCTCGCGCTCGGCCGGATCACTCGGCGGGTCGCCCTTGAGAATCCGACGCTCCAGCCCCGGTACGTCCTCGGCGTCCGCGATGCCCGCGGCCCGCGCGTCCCGCTGCCTGCGCCGTACCAGCCACCCTGTCATGAGCGCCGCGTACGCCACTGCGCCGACGAGGGTACTCACCGGCAGGCGCCCGTGGTTCAGGGCCACCCGCACGCCGGTCCACAGCACCAGGATCAACAGGCCGTACACCCACCACTTGTCCATCAGGTGCCGCCGCGAGGTCGAATTCGCCATGATCTCCCCCGAGATCTCGTAACCCGGACGCCCGCCGGCGATCCCGGGCGAGCGCGGACACGTCTACCCACGACCGGCCTCCTGATGTGCCCTCGGGGACGGTGTGCTCGGCCGGGCAGGAGACACCGGGATCCACCCCGGCCCGCGCCACCCGCCCCGCCCCGCACCCGCCGACCGCCACCACCCCGGTCGGGCACCCGTCCGCACGCCCACCACGCGTGAACGTCGATCGGCACGCTCAGGTGGTCGCGGTGGGTCCACGCGTGCCCACCACCCGGACGGTCGCGTCCCCCTCTCGCCGCGGGGTACTGCGACTCAACCCCTGTGAGCAGGAGATATTCCTTCTCCGGTACCGGATCGGTAAGGTGAGGGCATGCCGGCTTTGAACATCGATTTCAGCGAAGAGGAACTCGCGGAGCTTCGTGCGACCGCCCACGAGCGTGGGGTGACCCTCAAGGGCCTGGTCCGCGAAGCCGTCACCGGGGACCTCGACCGACACCGCGCGCTGGCCCGGATGACCGACGTCCTGGACACGTTCGTACGCGAGAACGCGGCCGCGTTCGACGAGGCGTTCCCCGAGGACGCTCCCACCGCCGAACACCGGCGCCGACGCGGAGCCGCCTGAACCCCATGGAACTGCACATCGATCTGCGCTGGCTCCTGGAACGCCAAACCACGCTCCTGCCCGACGGCATCGACGTCCACGACTATTCCGGCCTGGTCGCCGCCATCGCCCGCCACCGCGTCAACACCCCACGCCTGGGCGAGGATGCCGACGCCGCCTGGCGCGCCGCGGCCCTCCTGCACACCCTCATCCGCCTGCGCCCGCTGCCCGCCCGCAACGCCCTGTTCGCGTGCGGTGTCGCGGTGGCGTACATGGCGGCGAGCGGCGACGGCGTCGACGCCCCCTACGGGGCATTGATCGACCTGGCCCGAGCCGTCGACACCGGCACCACCGACGTGTACGCCGCCGCGGAACTCCTGCGCTCCTGGCGGATCTGAACGCGACGCGATCCCCGGGGATCCAGGACGGCTTCGATCACCGGCGGTGCTTGCCGCGGCCTCGAAGTCTCGCGGTCCACACGCACGTCTTCCTCACGTTTCGTGTACGTGACGTGCGTGGCTGTGAGCCGGCGGAAGCGGGTGCCGAGCATGCTTGCCGGAACCCTGGCATCCGGTACAACATGACCTTGCGTGACGTCGTCGCCGTCGGAGTATCCAGCGAATGGGGGCCCCGGCGCGTGGCGGGGTCAGGCCAGCGAGGCGGCGCGGGCGGGTTCGATGGCGTGCTCGAGTGGCCGGTTCCGTGTCAGGCGGCGGAGTTCGTCGAGCACGAGCTGTCCGAGGCGGTGGCGTTCGGCGCCCAGGGCGCCGGCCAGGTGCGGTGTCAAAACGACGTTGGGAAGGGTGAACAGTGGTGAGTCGGGGGCCGGGGGCTCGGGGTGCGTTACGTCGAGTACGGCGGTGAGGTCGGGCCTGGCGAGCAGGACCTGCGCGGCGCCGACCTCGTCGATCAGCGCGCCCCGCGCGGTGTTGATCAGCGTCGTGCCCGGCCCCATGGAGTTCAACAGTCGTGCCCCGATCGAGCCGCGGGTCTCGGGCAGCAGCGGTACGTGGAGGCTGACGACGTGACAGGTGGCGAAGAGTTCCTCGATGGGGATCAGCCGCACTCCCGCGCGCCGGGCGGTGTCCGGGGAGGCGACAGGGTCCGTGGCGAGGACTTCGACGTCGAAGCGGGCGAGGTGAGCGGCGACGAGCCGGCCGATGTGCCCGAGTCCCAACAGGCCCACCCGTGACCGGTAGGCGCCCGGGACGTCGGGATCGGTGGGGAAGCGGCGGCTCTGCGCCGTCTCCCGCTCGATGCGGTGGGCCTGTTTCAGTCCGAGGAGGACATGGGCGAGGGTGAACTCCGCCACCGGAACGGCATTTGCCGCGGCGGCGGAGACGATCGGGATGCCGCGCTCCCAGAAAGCGGGTGTGGTCATGTGCCGAACGGATCCCGCCGCGACGAGAACGGCCCGCAGTCGAGGGGCATGGGACAGGAGGGCGTCATCGAGGACGGGTGCACCCCAGCCGGTGAGCAGAACGTCGACGGTCCGCAGCACATCGGGGTCCGCCTCGAGTTCCTGCCGAGTGAGGGGCGGTCCCTGCCAGTGCACGAGCCGGCCGATCTCGGCCACGACTTCGGGCGGGTAGACGTCGGCCCGGCGTTCTTCCTCCATGACCAACAGGGCTGTCGGGGCGGTGGCCGGTTCGTTCATGTCGGGTTGGGTCTCCTCGGCCTGTGCGGGTGGTGGACCGGCAGCCGGACGGTCGGCGGTCCCTGCTCGGGGTGGTGGCACGCGTGCGACCGAACGTCGCGGATCGGTGCGACCTGTGCGTTGTCCGGCCCGTAGCTCGCAGGAACCATACATCGGATCATTGAAATGTCATCGCCGCGACCTTGGCTACCTGATCTTCCGTGTCCCGATGGCCGGTCGGGAGAGGGAGACGCGCCTCTGGGGCGAGTGTCCGTTCCTGCCGATGCCCAAATTGCACTGGTAAGAGCCTATTTCCGGGTATTGGGCCGTCATTCCTGCCTGCCGAATCACGCGGGAGGGGTGCGGGAGCACGCCGGATGAGCACTCTCGTCGGTCGCCGAAACCTTTTGTATTCATCGGACTATTGACCGTATGAATCGGACCCGGTTACCGTCCTGGCAAGCGCTTTCCAGGCCAGTGTCGTGCGGCGAAAACAGGAGTTGCCATGCAAAGATCGCGATGGATCGGTGCGGGGGCTCTCGCCTCGGCACTGATCCTCACCAGCTGTACCTCCGGGCCTGCGGGAGTGGACGCCAAGCAGAACACCAAGGCGCCTCTCGAGCTGTGGACCAGGACGACGCCGGGCGGTCCGGGGGAGAAGGGCGCGCTGGAACTCGCCGCCGCCTTCGAGAAGGCCACGGGCTACAAGGTCGAGGTCACGGCAATCTTCGACGACTTCGAGACCAAACTGCAGCAGCGGGCCGCCCAGAAGAAGCTTCCCGACATCGTCATGAACGACGCGACGCAGATCGGGACCATGCACAGCCAGGGTCTGCTCCGGGAGATCGACCTGGGCAAGATCAAGGACAGCAACCAGATCAGCGGACAGGGACTGGCGTCCGGGAAGAGCCTGGACGGCAAGCAGTACGGACTCCCGATTTCCGCGCAGGCGTCCGCGCTGCTGATCCGCAAGGACTGGCGCGAGAAGCTGAAGCTCGACGTCCCGCGCACCTGGGACGACTTCGCCGCGATGGCCGCGGCCTTCACCACCCAGGACCCCGACGGTGACGGCAAGAACAACACCGCCGGACTCGCCGCCTCGCTGTCCACCAAGCGCGGCTACGCCTCCTGGTACTTCTCCAACTTCCTCTGGGCCGCCGGCGGCGACTTCATCACCGAGGCGGGCAAGGGCAAGTACAAGCCGGCGATGACCACCCAGGCGTCGGTGCAGGCCATGCAGTGGTTCCGCGACCTGGGATGCAAGGCCAAGGCCATCCAGCCCGGCGCCGTGACCATGGACACCCCGCCGACGAACGAGACGTTCGAGGCGGGCAAAGCCGGCATGTTCGTCGTCGGCCCGTACCTGCTGCCCCGTTTCGACAAATCCCTCGGCGCGGACAAGTACGAGGTCGTGCCGATGCCCAAGGGGCCGAAGGACGCCACCGTCCTGGCCGAGGGCAGCTCCGTCTACCTGATGGCCGGCTCCGACAACCGGGCCGGCCAGGACGCCTTCGCCGGCTTCGCGGTCTCCGTCGAAGGCCAGAAGAAGGGGATGGAGGGCGCCACCGGCTTCACCGTGCAAATTCCGGTCAACACCACCGTGGACATCTCCCAGATCCGCCCCGACCCCCGCTGGAAGACCTATGCCCAGGCATACCAGGACTCCGGGCGGTACGCGCCCTCCATCCCGAACTGGACACCGGTGCGGCAGGTGACGGCGGACGCGGTGAACGCGTTGATGGCGGACTGCGGCCTCGACATCAACGCCAAGTTGGGTGAGCTCGACAAGCAGCTCGCCGACATCCTCAAGGAACAGGGGATCGCCGCGTCATGAGCCTCGACCAGGCGGAGCAGGCCGCCCGTCCGGCGGCCGGTTCCGCCCCGCGAAAAGCGGGCCGCCCCGGCGGCGGGACCGCCGGGGGCCGAGGGCGTAGTCGCAGAGCAGGCCGATGGTGGACGCCCTGGCTGTTCCTCGCCCCGGCTCTGATCCTCTTCCTGTACTTCAAGTTCATACCCATGGCCAGCGCACTGACCATGTCCTTCCAGGAGGTTCAGCCCTACCTGGGAAACAGGTGGGTCGGCACCGACAACTACTCCACGGTGCTGCAATCCCACGGCTTCCGCGAGGCCGTGTGGCACACGATCGTCCTCGGCGTCGGACAGACCGTCGGCTCGATGACGCTCGGCTTCGCCCTGGCCCTGCTGATGGAAGGGCAGAGCCGGCGACTGGGCTTCGTGCGCTCCGCGGCGTTCCTTCCGGTGGTCGTGCCGATGGCGGTCGTCGCCGAGTTGTGGCGGATCATGTATCACCCGACCGGGGACGGCATGCTCAACTCCGTTCTCGGCCTGGTGGGAGCGGGCCCGTCGGGGTTTATCAACGACCCCGACACGTCGATGGGATCCATCATGCTCACCGGCATCTGGCGGGGAGCCCCCTACGACATGATGATCTTCCTCGCCGGTTTGACGAGTGTGGACCGCGGTCTGTACGAGGCGGCGAGGGTCGACGGTGCCTCCCGGTGGCAGCGGGTGTGGTACGTGACGGTGCCCGGACTGCGTTCGGTGTTCTCGATCCTGTTCATCCTCGCCGCGATTCGCGGACTGCGAGTGTTCACCGAGGTGTTCCTGCTCACCAACGGGGGGCCCAACGGCTCCACCGAGGTCGTCATGACCCTCATCTACAAGCTCGGACTCGAGCAGAACCGGCTCGGTGTCGGCGCGGCGGGAGCGGTCCTGCTTTTCGTCGCGACGCTGATCCTGACCATCGTCGTCCAACTGCTGCGGCGGAGGGAGAGCAAGTGAGTGCGCAGACCGAGACCGCGCTGGGCCTGACCGAGAGCCGGAGCGTCGGCGGACGGATCCTGAAGGCCGTCGTCTACCTCCTGGTCCTGATCATGTTCGCGGGTCCGCTGCTGGCCCTGCTCGTCAGTGCCTTCGGCGATGTCAAGGACCCGACGCAACTGAGCATCGTGCCTTCGGGCTTCACGTTGGACAACTTCAGGATCGCCTTCGACCAGGGGGTGCTCAAGTACCTGCTGAACTCGTTCTTCGTCGTCGGCTTCGGGCTGTTGCTCCAGGTCACCGTCTCCGTCCTGGCCGGATACGCGCTGGCCAGGAAGGTCTTCCCCGGCATGACGCTGGTGCTCGTCGCCGTCCTGGCGACGCTGATGCTGCCCGAGGAGATCCTGGCCATCCCGCTGTCCGTCATCCTTTCCGACCTGCCGGTCGTCCACTTCAACCTGATCGGCACCCTCGCCGGCATGATCGTCCCGCTGGGCGCCTGGGGATTCTCCATCCTGGTGATGACCGAGTTCATGAAGGACGTGCCGCGCGAACTCGAAGAGGCCGCGCGCATCGACGGCGCCGGAGACCTGCGGATCTTCGCCCAGATCATTCTGCCGATGTGCAAGCCCGCCCTCGGTGTCATCGGGGTCTTCGGCTTCACCATGATCTGGGACCAGTACCTGCTGCCCCTGCTCGTCTCCACCGACTCCTCCTCGTACACGCTGCCGCTGGCGCTGCGAACCCTGCGGATCGACCCGGCCGTGACCCCCGGAGTGGTGATGGCCGCCTCTCTGCTGGCCCTGCTGCCCTCGGTGATCGTCTTCCTGTTCTTCCAGCGGTCCTTCGTCAGCGGTCTGTCCTCCGGGGCGCTCAAGGGCTGACCCGACGACCCGCAGACCCGCAACTCCGCAGTCCGCGCCCGCGCCGCACTCCACACCGGCCCCGCAGGCCCGGCGCCCGACGCGCCCGCCCATCGCCCCCGCCCCCTCCC
>NZ_WWJX01001554.1 GCF_009865215.1 Streptomyces sp. SID3343
CGCCGCCGCGGACACCGCGACCGCCCAGGAGCCGCCCGCCTACGTCGGCCCGGCCGCCGAGGTCGCCGCCATCTGGCGCGAAGTCCTCGGGCTGGACGACATCAAGCCCGACGAGGACCTGTTCGACCTGGGCGGCCATTCGCTCACGGTCACCCGGATCGGTGCCCGGATCCGCAAGCGGTTGGGCGTCGACGTGCCGTTGCACGTCTTCTTCGACACCCCGACCATCACCGGGATCAGCGCCGCGGTCATCACGATGCAGAACGAACGGAGGCCATGAACATCCCGTCGCCACACTCCGAAACGATCGCCCAGCCCACCCGGGCCACGCGATCCGCCGACCGGGACCTGCCCCTGTCGGCCGGCCAGGAACGCCTGTGGCTCGTGGACCGGATCAAATCCGGCGACGCCGCCTTCAACCTGTTCCAGGTCCACCGCCTACGCGGCCCCCTCGATCCCGACGCCCTGGCCCGAGCCCTCGGTGCGATCGTCGACCGACACGAGAGTCTGCGCGCCACGTTCCCCGAAAACGACGGCGTGCCCACTCAGGTCATCGGCGCCACCGGTGGTTTCACCCTGGAGCGCCTGTCTCTCGACGGCTCCCCGGACGAACGCGAGCGGCGCGCCCACGCCCTCGTCGCCGCCCGCACCAACCAACCCTTCGACCTGGCCCAGGGCCCGCTGCTGCGGGCAAGCCTGATCCGCTTGGCCGACGACGACCACGTGCTGGCGCTCGTGCTGCACCACATCGTCGCGGACGGCTGGTCGATGGGCGTCCTGTGCACCGAACTCGCCGCGCTCTACGGCTCGTTCATCGACAACGCGTCGTCGGCTCCACTGCCGCCCCTGCCGGCAGTGTACGGCGACTACATCCACCGACGGCGAGCCCTCGCCGAGGCTCCCGAGTTTCGCGACCACCTGGACTACTGGACGGCACGGCTCGCCGGCGCGCCCACGCTGGACCTGCCCGTCGACCGGCCCGGGACCGCCGAGACAGCCGCCTCCGGCGGCACCGTCACCCACCGCCTGCCGGCCGCGCTGCGTACCGGTGTCGAACGGCTGGCCCGTCGCGAACGCGTCACCCTGTACATGACGTTGCTCGCCGCCTATCAGACCCTGCTCACGCGCTATTGCGGCCAGGACGACGTGTGTGTCGGCTCGCCGTTGGCCGGCCGTGACGAGGAGGAGTACGAACCTCTCATCGGTTATTTCGTCAACACGCTGGTGCTGCGCGGCAGCACGGTGGGCGATCCCTCGTTTCGTTCGTTCCTGCACCGGACGCGGGACGCCGCACTGGCCGCCTACGCGCACCAGGACGTGCCGTTCGAGCAGTTGCTGAGCACGATCGACGTCGACCGCGAATCCGGGGTCCCGCCGGTGTTCCAAACGATGCTGATCTTGCGTCCGCCTGCCGGCGAGGGCTTGACGCTGCGCGGACTGACCGCCGAGGTGTTCGAATCCGGTTACCGGCACGCCAAGTTCGATCTCACCCTGGAGGTGTGGCCCGAAGGCGACACGCTCGTCACCGAATTCGTCTACGACACCGATCGGTTCGCGCCCGCGAGCGTGGAACGGATCGCGCGCTGCTTCGAGACGCTCCTCGACGGCGCGGTGACCGACCCCGATACGACCCTGTCGCGGCTTCCCCTGCTGCCCGCGGCCGAACGCGCGAGCACGCTCGGCGACCTGGACGGCACGTCGATCGGTGGCACGTCGATCGACGACGCCTGTCCCGCGAGCGAACCCGACGACGTACTCACCGCGTTCGCGGCCCAGGTCGCGCGCACCCCGCACGCCGACGCGATCGACGCGACCGAAGGGCGGCTGAGCTACGCCGAACTCGACGCCCGCAGCAACCGGCTGGCGCGACTTCTGCGCCGGACCGGAGTGGGCCCGGAGTCGATCGTGGCGGTCTGCGCGGAGCGCTCGACCGAGACGGTCGTGGCGTTGTTCGCCGTCCTCAAGGCAGGCGGCGCCTACCTGCCCGTCGACCCGGCGCACCCGTCCGCCCGGATCACCGACATGCTGCGCGACAGCGGCGCCGCTCTGGTGCTGTGCCGCACCGACCACGCCGACCGCTTCGCCGAAGCGGCGGTGCCGGTGCGTCTCCTCGACGGCGAACACCCCGACGAGGACTTCGAGTCCGCGTCCGTGTTGCCCGCGATCGCCCGACCGGATCATCTCGCGTACGTGATCTACACGTCCGGGTCCACGGGGCGTCCCAAGGGAACCCTGATCACTCGGGGCGCACTGGCCGGCCGCGTGCGGTGGATGCGGGAGCGCTACCGCATCGACGGCTCGGACCGGGTCCTCCAGTTCGCGTCGTTCGGCTTCGACACCCACGTCGAGGAGACGTATCCCTGCCTGCTGTCCGGCGGTTGCCTGGTTCTGGCCCCGGCCGACGGGCTGCTGCCCGAGCTCTTCGCGACCGACCGGGGCCGCTCGCTGACCGTGCTCGACCTGCCCACGCCCTACTGGCACGAACTGGTCGCGCAGACGCCCGGACTCGCCTGGCCGCCCGGGCTGCGCCTCGTCGTCCTGGGCGCCGACCAGGCCGACGCCGGCGCCGTGCGCCATTGGCGGGACGCCTTCGGCGGGGACGTGGAACTGCTCAACACCTACGGTCCCACCGAGGCGACGGTGATCGCCACGGCCGCGCTCCTGGCCGGGGGCACGGACGACGGGCCGAACCCGCACGCGCCGAACCCGAACCCACCCGACGCGAACACACCGAACCCCTACACCTCCCGCCCCCCGATCGGCCGCGCCCTGACCGGCACCCGGGTGCACGTCCTGGATCGGCACCTGGAACCCGTACCGCCGGGTGTGGTCGGTGAGTTGTACATCGGCGGCGACGGCCTCGCTCGGGGCTACCTGGCCCGCCCGGGGCTCACCGCCGACCGCTTCGTACCCGATCCGCACGGACCGCCCGGCGGCCGCCTCTACCGCACCGGCGACCGGGCCCGGCAACGGCCCGACGGGCAACTCGAATTCCTCGGCCGTACCGATCACCAGGTCAAGATCCGCGGCTACCGGGTCGAACTCGGCGAGATCGAGGCCGCGCTCCTGGCCCATCCGGACGTCGTCGGGGCGGTGGTCGTCGCCCGCGAGGAGCACGAGGACCGTCGGCTCGTGGCCTACCTCGTCCCCCGTGACGCGGCCTCGCCGCCCACCGCGGACCGATTGCGGCGCGTGCTCGCGCGCACCCTGCCCGCCTACCTGTTGCCCGCCGCCTACGTCCCGCTGGACCGCCTGCCGCTCACCGTCAACGGCAAAGTCGACCGGGCGGCCCTGCCTGCTCCCGACCAACCGGTCGAGTCCGATCGGGTCTATCTGGCGCCGCGCACCGAGGCCGAGGAACTCGTCGCCCGGATCTACTCCGACGTGCTCGGCCGGGACGGGGTGGGCGCGTTCGACGACTTCTTCGCGCTGGGTGGGCACTCGCTGCTCGCGACCCGGGTCGCGGCCCGTCTCGGCGTGGCGATCGATCTCACCGTGCCGATCCGGACCCTGTTCGCCGAACCCACGGTGGCCGGCCTGGCCGCCGCGATCGAGGACCTGTTGATCGGCGAACTGGACGCACTCACCGACGAGGAAGCCGAACGGCTGATCGCGGACCACGTCGAGGCTGGAGATCCGCGATGACGCTCACCCCCGAGCTTCCCCCGAAACCCCGGGAACTGTCGGCGGCCAAGCGGGCCTTGCTGCAACAGCGGCTCCGCCAATCCGCCGTGGACGCACCGGCCTCGATCCCCCGGTTGGCTCCCGGGGCCGAGGTGCCGCTGTCCGCCGCCCAGTTGCCGCTGTGGTTCATGGAGAACCTGACCCCCGGCACCGCCGCCTACACCGTCCCGGCGTCGCTGCGCTTGCGCGGCGCCCTCGACGAGGAGGCCTTGGAGCGAGCCCTGAACGCGCTCCTGGCCCGACACGACAGCCTGCGCACGACGTTCACCACGAGCGACGACGGCCGGCCCGTCGCGACCGTGAACCCGCACCGACCGATCACCATGCGGCGGCTCGACGTGGAGCCGCCCGATGCGGAGCGGCCCGACGGGCAGCCGCTCGAAACGAACCCGACCACCGACCCGAAGGAGCGCGAGCACCGCGCCGCCGTGCTGGTCGGCGAGGAGTCCGCCCGCCCGTTCGACCTCTCGGTCGCACCGCTGGTCCGGGCGCTCCTCATCCGCCTCGACGACGAAGACCACGTGCTGACCGTCGTACTGCACCACCTGGTCGGCGACGGCTGGTCGGTACACCTGCTGGCCAACGAAGTGATGGCCGACTACGACGCGTTCGCGACCGGCGCGCCCTCGTCCGTGCCGGCGCCGGCGGTCCGGTACGGCGACTACGCGGCCTGGCAGCAGGACCGCCTGGCCGGTCCGGAGGGCGAACGCGCCGCCGCCTACTGGCGGAAGCGGCTCGACGGGCTCGGCACGCTCGCGCTGCCCACCGATCGTCCCCGGCCCGATCGCCAGACCTTCGACGGCGCCGGGCACACCTTCGACCTCGATCCGGTGTTGTCCGCCGCGGTGGTCGACCTGGGCCGCGCGTACGGCGCGACGCCGTACATGAGCATGCTCGCCGCGTGGCAGGCCGTGTTGTCGCGACACAGCGGGTCGCTGGACTTCGCGGTCGGCTCGCCGATCGCTGGGCGGCCGCATCCCGATCTGGAGTCGCTGATCGGGATGTTCGTCAACATGCTGGCCATGCGGGCGCCGCTGGAGGGCGATCCGACCTTCGCCGACCTGTTGGTTCGGGTCCGCGAGCACGCCTTGGACGCCTACGCCCACCAGGACCTGCCGTTCGACCGGGTCGTCCGCGGCCTCAACCTGCCCCGGGACACCAGCCGGACCCCGGTGTTCCAGGCAACCCTGGCGCTGCAGAACTACGGACGGGCCGAACGCGGCTTCACCGGGCTGACCCACGAGTGGTTCAGCGGCCAGGCCCGGGCCTCGCGCTTCGACCTGAGTCTGTTCGTGTTCGAGAGCACGGGTGGCATGCACTGCCTGCTCACCTACAACACCGACCTGTTCGACGCGGCAACTGTCGCCGGGTTGGCGGGCCGACTGGAGTCGCTGCTGCGCTGCGCGGTGGCCGATCCGCTGACCCCCCTGTCCCGGTTGGAGTTGCTCACCCCGCAGGAACGCGAGCACGTCGTCGTCGGGTGCAACGACACCGACGCCCCGCTCCCCGAGTTCACCACCCTGGCCGAGTTGGTGGAGGCGCAGGTCGGCCGCGACCCGCTCGCCGCCGCGGTGACCTACGCCGGTCGATCGCTGAGCTACGGCGAACTCGACGCGCGCGCCAACCGCCTCGCGCATCACCTGCGCGAGCGGGGCGTCGGACCGGAGGTGCGGGTCGCGCTGTGCCTGGAGCAGTCGCTGGACCTCGCGGTGGCCGTGGTCGCGGTGCTCAAGGCCGGTGGCGCGTATCTGCCGCTGGATCCCGAACAACCGCTGGAGCGGCTGGCGTTCATGCTCGCCGACTCCGACGTGCGGGTGCTGCTGACCGAGACCGGGTTGCGCGAGCGCACGGCGGGCTATTCGGGCACGGTGGTGCTGATCGACGCGGACCGGGCGGCGATCGAGGCCGCGTCGGCGGAGCGACCGCCGGCCGAGGCCGCCGCGCGCAACCTGGCCTACGTGATCTACACCTCCGGATCGACCGGGCGGCCCAAGGGCGTAGCGGTGCAGCACCGCGAGGCGTTGGCCTATCTCGGCGGTGTGCGTGAGCGCTTCGAGGTGGTCCCGAAGGCGACCTACGGGCTGGCCCAGTCCTTGTCGTTCGACTTCGGCATCACCGCGTTCTACCTCGCGCTGCTGACCGGCGGCGAACTGCACCTGTTCCCGAAGCGGTTGTCCGGCGAGGAGTTCGCCGACTACCTGGCCGCCCACCCGATCGACTACCTGAAGATGACGCCCACGCACCTGGCCGGGTTGTGCGCCGAGGTGGGCGCCGCAAGGCTGTTGCCGCGCCGGTTGCTGATCCTGGGCGGTGAGGGCTCGTCGTGGGAGTGGGCGCGTGACCTGGCCCGGCTCGGCACGTGTGGGGTGGTCAACCACTACGGGCCGACCGAGACCACGGTGGGGGTCACGACCTACCGGGTCGACGCGGACGTGGAGCCCACGTCGTCGGTGACGCCGATCGGGCGGCCGCTGCCCAACGCTCGCGTGTACCTGCTGGACGCCCGGTTGGAGCCGGTGCCGGTGGGGGTCACCGGTGAGCTCTTCATCGGCGGCGAGCGGCTCGCCCGCGGCTATCTGGGCCGTCCGGGGTTGACCGCCGACCGGTTCGTCCCGGATCCGTTCGGGCCGCCGGGCGCCCGGCTCTACCGCACGGGCGACCTGGGTCGCCGGGGCGCGGACGGCGAGGTGCACTTCCTGGGCCGCAGCGACCAGCAGGTGAAGATCCGCGGCTACCGGGTCGAGCCGGGTGAGATCGAGGCCGCCCTCCTACGGCACGACGCAGTGGCGCAGGCGGTGGTCGACGCGCGCGGTCCGCTCGGCGAACAGCGGCTCGTGGCCTACCTGGTGGAGGAACCGTCGTCGGTCCGCCCGTCGACGGCCGAATTGCGGCGCGAACTGTCGGTCGGGTTGCCCGAGTACATGGTGCCGTCCCGGTTCGTGTGGTTGGACCGGTTGCCGCGCAAGGCGCACGGCAAGGTCGACCGGGCGCTGCTGCCGGAGCCCGAAGCCGAGGCTCCGCTGGACCCGGCGGGCCTGGTCGCGCCGGTGGGCGCGGTCGAAGAGGCACTTGCGGCGGTCTGGACCGGTGTCCTGGGCCTGGCCGTGGTCGGCGTCACCGACGACTTCTTCGAACTCGGCGGCCACTCGCTGCTCGCGATGCAGGTCGCCGCCAAGCTGCGCCGCGCGCTGCCGGACAGCCGTCGGGTGAGTCTGCTCGACCTGTTCAAGTACCGCACGATCCGCGAACTCGCCGAGCTGATCGAGCGACCGGAGGGCGCGGAGGACCCGCGCGGGTTGCTGCACGAACTGACCCGGCCGGTGCCGGCCGATCGGCGCGTGCTGTCGATGGTGTGTGTGCCCTACGGCGGCGGCAGCGCGGTGGTGTATCAACCGCTCGCGGACGCGCTGCCGGCCGGCCACTCGCTGTTCTCGGTGGCCATCCCCGGTCACGACGTGTCCACGCCCGAGGCCGCGCGGCCGATCGAGGACGTCGCGCGGGAGTGCGCCGAGGAGATCCTCGCGAAGGTCGAGGGCCCGCTCGTGCTGTACGGGCACTGCGGCGTCGGCAGCGCGCTGACGGTACAGATCGCCCACCTGCTCGAAGCGGCGGGGCGGCCGTTGGACGCCGTCTATCTGGGCGGGATCTTCCCGTTCGCGCGGCCCGAGGGCGGGATGCTCGGCGCGTTCGCGCGGTTCACCGGCTTGGAGCGGTTGACGAGCGACCGGGTTCACCTGAATATGCTCACCGCGATGGGCGCCGACCTCGGGGATCTGGACGAGGAGCAGGTGCGGTTCATCATCCGCAGCATGCGCAAGGACGCGCTGACCGCGGAGGAGTACTTCACCCGGCTGATGGCGGACCGGATCGAGCGGTTGCGCGCGCCGGTGATCTCGGTGGTCGGCGAGCGCGATCCGAGCACCGAGTTCTACCAGGAGCGCTATCGCGAGTGGGGCTTCACCACCGACACCACGGCGCTCGTGGTGATCGACGAGGCGGGGCACTACTTCCTGCGCTATCGGGCCGACGAACTCGCCGAGATCGTCACCGCCACGCACGCGGGCATGGCCTCGGGCCACATCGAACCGCTGACTCGGACCGCGCGCGGGATCGACGCCGGGTGGTGGCTGCACGGCGTGTCCGACGGCACCGACGAGTCCGAGGCGGCAACGACCGGCGCGGACAAGGCGATCCAGCCCAGCATGGGCCGGTTCCTGGCCGTGGCGCTCGGCCAACTCGCGTCCATCACCGGGTCGGCGCTGACCGAGTTCGCGATCCCGATCTGGATCTACCTCAAAACCGATTCGCTGACGCAGTTCGCGTTGTTCTCGGTGCTGGCGCTGGTCCCGGGGATCGTGGTCGCGCCGCTGGCCGGCGCGGTGGTGGACCGCTACAGCCGCCGCGCGGTGATGCTGACGGCCGACTGCGCGGCGGGCGCGGTGCAGGTGACGATGGCGCTGCTGTTGTGGGGCGGCAATCTCGGAGTGGGCGCGATCTACGGCCTGTTGGTGGTGCTGTCGCTCACCGCCACCTTCCAACGCCTGGCGTACAACTCGGCGGTCCCGCAACTGGTCCCCAAGCGCTATCTGGGGCACGCCAACGGCATCATGCAAATGAGCACGGGCGTGGCCCAGTTGGTCGTGCCGTTGATCGCGGTCGGGCTGTTGTCGACGATCGGCCTGGGCGGAATCCTGGCGATCGACATCTCCACGTTCGTGATCGCGGTCGTGGTGATGGTGTTCGTCAGGTTCCCCGACACGATGGCGCACACCAGGCGCGAGTCGATGGTCACCGAGATCGCCAACGGGGTCCGCTACTCGATGGGGCACGCCGGATTCCGCACGATGCTGCTGTACTTCGCGGTGCTCAACATCTTCCTGGCGCCGATGCTGGTGCTGGTCACGCCGCTCGTGCTGTCGTTCGGTTCGGTCTCCACGGCGGGGGCCGTGGGCATGGCCGGTGGCGCGGGCGCGTTGCTGGGCGGGCTGGCGATGGGCGTGTGGGGCGGGCCTCGGCATCGGCGGATGCACGGCCTGCTCGTGGCCACCGCGGTGATCGCGGTGTTCGCGTTCGTGATCGGCCTGCGGCCGTCGCCGATCTCGGTGGGGATCGGGGTCTTCGGGGTGTTCTTCGGCCTGTCGCTGCTCAACGGCATCTACGCGACGATCATCCAGGTGAAGGTGCCGCAGCGCTTCCACGGCCGGGTGATCGCGCTCAACACCATGGTCGCGTGGTCGACGCTGCCGCTGGGCTTCGGCGTGATCGCGCCGCTCGCCGTCCACCTGCTCGGCCCGCTCCTGGACGACGACGGCCCGTTGGCGTCCACCGTCGGACGGGTGATCGGGGTGGGCGAGGGGCGCGGCACCGGCCTGCTGTACCTGCTGTTCGCGTCCGGCTTGTTCCTGTTCGCCCTGGCCTCGTCCCGGCATCGGGTGATCGCGCGCTTCGACGACGAGGTCGCGGACGCGCTGCCGGACGACGTGATCGGCATCGAGGAGCGCCGAAAGCGCGTCGCCGGCCCGGCCTCCCCGCCCGCACCCACGCCCACGCCCGACCCCGAACGAAAGCTGGAGACGGTATGACCACTTCCGCGGAAACCGACGAGCAGACCTACCAGGTCGTGGCCAACGACGAGGATCAGTATTCGGTGTGGCCCGCCGACACCGATCCCCCGGCGGGTTGGCATCCGCAGGGCTTCACCGGTACCCGGGCGGCATGCCTGGCGCACATCGACGAGGTGTGGACCGACATGCGTCCGCGCACGCTGCGGATCGCCGCGCAGTCCTGATCCGCCGCGGTGGTGGGCCGGGGAGTTCGGCCCACCACCGCGAGGGCGGGCGTCGGTTCAGACCGTCTGTTCGGTGCGGTCACCGCCCCACAGGGTGTGGAAGGAGCCGTCGCGGTCCACCCGCCGGTAGGTGTGCGCGCCGAAGAAGTCGCGCTGCGCCTGGATCAGCGCGGCCGGCAGCCGGGGCGAGCGCAGTGTGTCGTAGTAGGCCAGGGCGGCGGCGAATCCAGGGGTGGGGATGCCGAGTTCGGCCGCGGTGGAGACCACGCGGCGCCACGAGCTCTGCGCGCCGTCGAGCGCGTCGTGGAAGTACTCGGCGGTGAGCAGCGACACGGGGGCGCGGCCGGGCCCGTACGCCTCGCGGATACGGTCGAGGAAGCGGGCCCGGATGATGCAGCCGCCGCGCCAGATCTCGGCGACCTTGCCGGGGTCGATCGACCAGTCGTAGGTGTCGCTGCCGGCTTGGATCTGGTGGATTCCCTGCGCGTACGCCACGATCTTGGAGGCGTACAGGGCTTGTTCCACGTCGTCGGCGAAGCGGTCGGCCGCCGCGCTGTCGAGCCAGGTCTCCTTCGGGCCGGGCAACCCCTGTGCCGCGTCGCGCAGTTCGGCGTGGCCGGAGACCGAGCGGGCGAAGACCGCCTCGGCGATGCCGCTCACCGGCACTCCGAGGTCGAGGGCGGTCTGTACCGTCCAGCGACCGGTGCCCTTCTGCTCGGCCTGGTCCAGGACGACGTCGACGAACGGTTTGCCGGTCGCGGCGTCGACGTGCTTGAGGACGTCGGCGGTGATCTCGATCAGGTACGAGTCCAGGCGGCCCTCGTTCCAGGTGCGGAAGATGTCGGCGATCTGCGCGGGCTGCTTGCCGAGCCCGCGGGTGAGCAGGTCGTACGCCTCCGCGATGAGTTGCATGTCGGCGTACTCGATGCCGTTGTGCACCATTTTCACGAAGTGTCCGGCGCCGTCGGGTCCGATGTGCGCGCAACACGGCGCGCCGTCGACCTTTGCCGAGATGTCCTCGAACAGCGGTCCGAGTGCCGCGTAGGACTCCACCGAACCACCGGGCATGATGCTCGGGCCGTTCAGTGCGCCCTCCTCGCCGCCGGAGATGCCGGCGCCGACGAAGTGCAGCCCGCGCTCGCGCAGCGCGGCCTCGCGGCGCCGGGTGTCCTCGAAGTGCGCGTTGCCGCCGTCGACGATCATGTCGCCGGGTTCGAGGAGTTCCGCGAACTCGTCGATGACGGCGTCGGTGGGCGCGCCGGCCTTGACCATGATCACCAGTCGTCGAGGCCGCTCCAGGAGCGCCACGAAGTCGGCGGCGCTGTCGGCCGGCAGGAACGTGCCTTCGTGCCCGAACTCCTCGACGAGGGCCCGGGTCCGGGCGGTCGTGCGGTTGTGCAGAGCCACCGTATGACCGTGTCGCGCGAAGTTGCGGGCCAGGTTGCGGCCCATCACCGCCAGTCCGGTCACGCCGATGTGCGCTTGTTCCGCCATGGTCGTCTTCTCCTGCCGGGTGGTGGAGGTCGATACGGCCGTGTCGACCCGATGCCTGGGTGGCGTCGCCGCCGGGAACCATGACGAGCCACGTACCCGAACGACAATGTCTCCAACACGCGGTCGAAGCTCCGTATGCCTGCCGACCTGCCTGTCTGCCGACCGGCTCGCCGGTCCGCCCGTCGCCTGGCGAGCTAGGCGTATGGCGACCTGCCCGGCGGCCGACCCGGCCGTATGGCGGCGTGCGCGCATGGCGCCCTGACCGCCTGCCGACCTACCCGTATGGCGGCCTACCCGCCTGCCGACCTACCCGTATGGCGCCTGCCGGCGCCGATCGGCGCGCGGGCCGACCCGGCGTCGGTGGCCCGCGGCGGGGTCAGCAGACCTCGCGTACCACCGTGGCGGCCAGGGCCCGCAGGCGGTC
>NZ_WWJX01000161.1 GCF_009865215.1 Streptomyces sp. SID3343
CCCAGGGTTCCGTCGGGCCGCAGGACGACCTCGGGATCGCCCGTGACGGCCATCGCTCCGCCGGGTGTGGTCTGTTGCCACGGCTTGAAGTCGCTTCCCGGGCCCGCCTTGTTGCCCGTCCCCATCACCACCCCGCCCGTGGTCCGCACGTACACGCTGATCGTGCCGTCGGCGTATCGCACGACCGAGGGCCGACCCGCGAACCCGCCCTGCGAGCTCAACTGTTGCCACGGACCGAAGCCCGCCCCGGGCGCGGACTGCCCCCGCCCGTACACGTTTCCGTCCGCCTGTACCGCGTACGTCCCGATCGTGCCGTTTCCCCACAGCACCATCTCCGGACCACCCAGAACGGATTCGGTCCACCATGTCGTCTGCTTGCGCGCACCCGGCCAGCCGAAACTGATGTGCACGTGATCGGTATGCGGGCTGCTTCCGCTGTACGCGGACCACGATTTCGTGTTCGCCGCCCAGATGCGGCGGTTCCAGATGAGGTACATGACGCCCATGCGCCGGGCGAGGGCATGCTGGTTGTTCCATCGGTCGGTCGCCAACAACCAGGCGACCAGAGCGTCCCCCTGCGCTCGTTGATTTCCGTCGTTTGCGTTGAAGGGATAGTCGAGCGCTCGACCCTCCTTGTGTTCGCTGCGCCCTTCCGCACCGCACGACCGGCCGATTCCGAGGTCGCCGCGACCGTACGTGGCCTTCAGCAGGTCGCGGATGCTCAGGACGCCCGGCTTGGGTGTCGGATCGCATCCGGTCTGGCCCTGGTAGGGCTGGTATCCGTCGATGCGGGGACCGAAATCCGGAGCCGAGGGGTGCAGGGCGGCCACCGCCGACCGACCTTGGGTTTCAGTTGACATGGACTGCTCCGATCCTCGTACGTGTGGTGCTCGGCGCGAACCGCTTCTTCCGTCGCGGTGCGGGTGTGACCCATCCGTGAGGTCGGCGACCACGCGACACTCACCAAAACGAGTCGATGTCCCCGGAGTGACGAGCGAGCCGGTGGTGGTCGACATCGATTCCATCGCCGGCTCGTTCCTTCTCCTCGCCGGGGAATCCGGTCGACTCCCTCTGTGGGGAGAACGCTGCGGGTGGCCTTCTCGTATGACAGGCCGCCCGACAAAAATCGATACACCCGGGCTGTTGGCCTCGACCCGCCCGAGTCCGGTGGCGCCGTCGACGGATCCACCCCGACGGCGCCGGTCGCCCCTTCTGCGTCATCGCGCTCGATCGGATCGGCACGGGTGACTCTCCAACCGCGGATTCACGCGTCGGCGCGAAAATCGTGACCGGCCCGGCACGGCATCCGCGTCGCGAGGCCGTCCGGGTCTTGACGGTTCACTTCTCGGCGAGTCCGACCGGCGCGGGTGCCGTCGCGGCCCAGGCTGTTTCCGTGACCGTGTCAGCGCGGACGCGGCGCGAGCGAAAGGACGAACATGACGAGCACGCGCGGCCGCATCGCCGCCCTGCTGGGCGCCCTCGCAATGATCGCCGGCGCCACCCCCGTCACCCCTTCGGCCGGTGTCGCCGGCCCGGTCGAATCCGCCCGCGTCGGCGAGATCACCGGTCGGGCACCGTGCCCGGACGCCCCCGAGTTCACCTGCGCAACCCTGACCGTCCCGTTCGACCACAGCGGTGCCACTCCCGGCACCCTCGGCCTCGATGTGGCCGTCACCGGCAACACCACGGCGCCCAAAGGCGACCTGCTGTTCCTCACCGGTGGCCCCGGCCAGCCCGGAGTCTCGGCGATGAGGCGGATGGCGAGCCGGCTGGCGCCCGTCCTGAAGGCCTACCGGCTGGTGATGTACGACCAGCGCGGCACCGGCCGGGGCGCGCTCCGCTGCCCGGGCCTCCAGGCGGACATGGGCTCCTCCGACCTCGCCGTACCACGCAGGCAGTCGATCGCCGAGTGCGCCGCCGCTCTCGGCCCCAACGCCCGTCACTACAGCACGGCGGACACCGTCGCCGACATCGACCTGCTGCGCCGCGCCCTCGGCGACCGGCGCCTGACCCTGGACGGGGTCTCGTACGGCAGCTTCGTCGCCGAACGGTACGCGCTCGCCCACCCGGCGCACGTGACCCGGCTGGTGCTCGACTCGGTGGTGCCGCAACAGGGTTACGACCCGCTGGACCTGGCCGCGCTGCCCGCGAGTGCCCGGGTTCTGCGGGCCGCGTGCCTGGCCACCGACTGCACGACCGACCCGGCCGCCGACCTCGCCGCCACCGTTCGGCGCTACGGCAACGGGGCGCAGATCCTGAGCACGCTCACCGGCTACGGGTTCGTCGACCCGGACTACGCAGGGGTCCCGGAAACCCTGCACGAGGCCGCCGCCGGGCAGCCCGCGAAGCTCCGTGACCTCTTCGAGCTCGTCCGCCGGCAGGTCGACACCGCGTCGGCCGAAGAGCTCAGCCAGGGGCTGCACTCCGCCGCCCTGTGCGCCGACTCGCACTTCCCGTGGGGCACCACCGACACCCCCATCGCGGGCCGCGCGGCGGCGCTCGAGCACACCGGGCGGCGGCTGACGGCCGAGCAGACCTGGCCCTACGACCCGGCGACCGCCACCGGGCTCGGCAGCCTCCTGGTCTGCCTCGCCTGGCCGCGCGAACAGGTGCCTCCCACGCCCCCGGGCCACCGCATGCTGCCGAACGTTCCGGTCCTGCTGCTCGGCGGCGACCGGGACCTTTCCACGCCGTACGAACTGCTCCACCAGCAGGCCCGCTCGGTGCACGATCCGCGGATCGTGATCGTGCCCGGGGCGGCGCACTCGGTGCAGAACCGGGCGACGAACCCGGCCGGACGGCAGGCGGTGTACGACTTCCTACTGAAGTAGCGCACGCCGTCGCCGAGCGGTCCCACAGGCGGACGAAGCCGCCCGGCGCCTCGCCGACAACCGGAATCCGCTCGGCCCGGCACCTGGTGTTCCCGATCCACCACGGGCCGCGGTGGCTGGGGCTGCCCCCTTTCGCGAACCGGGCAACGGTCTCGTCCTTACTCCGGGGCCGGTACGAACACCACCGGCGTGCGGCTGTGGCGCAGGCAGTACAGGCCGACTCCGCCCGGGTTCTCCGGCGAGTGGATACTCGTCGTGCCCAGGACCAGCAGCTCCGCTTCCTTCGCCCGGTTCACCAGCACGCTTCCGGGCGGCCCCTCGATCGGGGCCGCCAAGACCCGGGTCGGCGCCTCCGGGTCGCGGAACAACTCGGCCAATGCGTGCCGCAGGCGCTCGCGAGCCACCTCCACCGGGGCATCACTTCCCGGGAAGTCCGGCTTCGCGTCATCGGGTTGCTGCCATACCGCCACCACATCCAGCACCGACCCCCGCTCGCGCGCCTGCTTTGCCGCCCAGCGCAGGGCGACAACGCACCCGTAGGAACCATCCAGGCCCACCACGACCCGCCGCCGGCGATCGTGCGGCTCCATGGCGGCCTCGTACACCTCATGTACCCGCGCCGTCACGGCTGCGGCGCCCGGTGCCTGGTGCTTGTTGTTCGTGTGCATATCGGTCTCCCTGTCGTGTGTGGTCGGGGCGGCCGGCGCCCCTCGCGGCGGGCGGCTGCGGGCGCCATGGCTCACCTCACCAGCCTGCGTCGGCGGCGGGATCGTCGCCAGGGCCGGGTGGCCCGTTTGAACGGAGGACACCAGGTCGCGCGTACGAGGCGTACGGGGCACATCCGGATGGTTCCGGCGACCCGCAGGCCGACATCCTGCGCGGCCCTGGCGTGCGCCGGCACCTCGTCGTAGTCGTTGCGCCCGACCGCGCCGCCTCGGTAGGGCCGCGGACCGGCGCCGCACGCGCACGCCGTGGACCGCACGATGTGGTTCACCCGCCCCCGCGGCACCGTCCGTCGACCGGCCGACCCGGACCGGGCGACGACGGTACGCGCCCCGAGAGGACCGGCTCGACGGCCACTGTGATCGTGCGTCCCGCCGGATCGACGACCGAGCGGACATTCAGCCATCGGGTGAACTCTTGCCGACGAAGCCGGCCGACGAAGCCGATGACACGTGGATTCGTGCGACTTCGGAGCTCGTGATCAGACTCTTTTATGTCTTATACAGAGAAAATTCTATCAATAGAGCCATTTCGAGAAATAAAACAAGTGCAAACGGGGGAATAGGATATTTCGGCGTAGGCTGTTCTTTTGTCGGCCGGAGAATTTCTCCGACCGCGCAATCGGAAGGCATTCCCATGCGCTTCATGCGCACTCCCGCCATTTCCCGGACCCTTGTGGTCGCCGCGATCGCCGTGGCCGGCCTCGCGACCCCAACCCTTGCCTCCGCGTCGGCGCGGGCCGACGCCGGTGGCGCCGGGACCCGCATCAGCCTTGGCATTCTCGGCCTGCCCGGTGCCAACGGTGCCAACGGCGTGGGCTCCAACGGCGGTCTCGGCGGCCTGGGTGGCACCGGTGGCGCTGCCGGAGCGAACGGCAACGGCGGCCTCGGTGGTGCCGGTGGCAACGCCGACGGCAACGGAAGCATCGGTGGTGCCGGTGGCACCGGTGGCGCGGGCGGAGCGAACGGAAACGGCGGCAACGGCGGCCTCGGCGGTGGTGCCACACTCGGCGGGACCGGTGGCAAGGGCGGCGTAGGTGGCGTCGGCAACGCCGGCACCGGGATCGCCGGCGGCAAGGGCGGCAACGGCGGCGCCTCCACGGCGGGCGGCGGTCACCAGGGCGGCCTTGGAGGCGCCGGGGGCGCGGCCAGCCCGGTGTGCCCCGGCAAGCCCGGTGGCAACGGCACCGCCGCCACTTTCGGCGCGGACGGTACGACCGGGGCGACCGGCGCAGCCGGCCGCTCCACTCTTCCCTGCTGAGACGCCATCGGCGGCCTCGGGGCGGCGATCCCGTGTATGAGGTGACCGGTGACGAGCTCCGAGGTGACGCGAAACCACGCCTGTTGTTCGTCACCGCCCTCGACTTGGGGCAGCAGGCGGTCCAGACGAGCGACGATCGCGGGGTCCTGGACGAGGGACGCGTGGCCGGTGATGGTGCCCGTCCAGCCGGTATCCGCAGCCTGGTCGATGTGGTCCGCCTGGAACGCGACCACCGTGTCACGGGCCGCCTTGACCAGTGACGAGCCGATCGGGGTGCGAAACACCACACACTCCCGGTCGAGCGCGAAGGCCACCAGGTGGACGGCGGGAAGAGCGCTCTCGCTCACGATGACGCGTCCCAGCGATGCGCTCGCCATCAGCTCCAGGGTCTCGTGGCGACCCAGAGGGCGTTTCGTCGGGGCGTGTTCGCTCATTTCCCCACCCTCGAATCCCGACCCGATCCAGGGAAGGGCCGAAGGGCCCTGTGGTCGCGGGACGGACCCAACTCTCCAGAACAAATCCTCGGGTGGAAAGCCTCGGCGGAAACCGGTGGGGCGGATCAGGACTCGTCGGTCCTCGAAGCGGCACAACCGTCGCCGGACCCGGATGTCGCCGTGCGAGTGCACCGCCGGCGGGCTCGGAACCGGCGTGCCCGGCGGCGCCGCATGCGCGAGCCACCGCCATAGCAGCTCGGGAAGTTCGTCTTCGGGATCGCGGCGCATGGGATCGGGGGTCGGCGTGGGGGCGGGTTCCTCCGGATGTGCGGACGGGTCCTCGCGTGATGCCGGGCCCCCTGGGGCGGCTGACGTGTGGGATGACTAAACAGGTTCGGCCGGCAACCGTCGCATGGGCTCCCGGCCGAGCCGCAGATGGGTCAGAGCAGCCAGCGGTTGCGTCGGACGATCGGCAGACGGGCCCACACGGCGCCCAGGCCCAGTCGGCTGCCTACGGCGATCGCGGCCAAGGCGATCAGGGATGTCGCGTAGACGACGTGGTAGTCGGTGAACGGGTTGGTGGAGGAGGTGGCCCTGCCGGTGTCCAAGTGTTTGGCGGGCGGCCATTCGGCGATCCACATCAGCGCCATCATGGCGGTGCCGGCCAGGGCCGCCAAGCGAATGCCGACGCCCAGGATCAAGGCGACGCCGACGCTGAGCAGGCCGAGCATGAACAGCCAGTCCGCCCATGGCTCGCCGGCCCAGCCGCGCAGCCACCCCGCCATCGGTCCGACGTGCACGTGCGACAGGAAGCCCTGGGTGGGGGAGCCGCCGTCGACCCAACCCTTGCCACCCGCAGTGGCGTAGCCGAACCCGAAGGCCTTGTCGAGGAATGCCCACAAGAACACGAAACCCAGCACGATCCGAAGTCCCGCAATGGCGACATCGGCGCGAACCGACGCGATCGCCGAGGACGCCGTCGTCACGTCGCGCGCGGTGTTGTCGGCCGCAGGCCGGCTTGCGGGGGTCGAGCGGTTCTGCAGATGGAAGCGCGGAGTCAAACGGTGGCCGTGCGACGTCGCCATGTCGGTTCCCTCCCGATGGACGCCGGGCGCATCGCCCGGCGCTCGACCGCCGACGTGATTCCTGCGGTCGTGACATCAGCCTCCAGCGGGGCGGGGTCCCGGCCACAGGGCCGACCGGCCCGACCCGCCGGGTCCAACAGCCGGTTGCCGTCAGCCGAAAGGCGCGACCAGGCGGAGGCACCCGTGGTGGAACCCGGTGTGCCCGGCCCGGCCCGGCCCGACCGGACGGGTGCGGTGCGAAGCTGTAGGGAGCGTGTCGTAGAGAGCGTGTCGTCAGGCCAGCGGGACACACCATTCCAGGATCGCGCCGCCGTTCGATCCGGGGCCGAAGGAGCAGGAGCCGCCCAGACTTTCGGCCCGTTCGCGCAGATTGCCCAAGCCGCTCTCGCGGGTCGTGGTGGCGGGTGGTCCCACACCGTCGTCGAGTATTCGCACCCGCAGTCGCTCGTCGTTCGTTTCCACGTGCGTCTCGACGCGACTCGCGTGTGCGTGCCGAGCCGCGTTCGCCAGCGCTTCGCGCAGGACCGCGATGACGTGTACGGCAATCGGGTCCGGAACCAGAGTGTCCACCAGACCGTCCACACGCAGCATCGGGGCGAAGCCGAGCATCTCGGTGGCCGCGTCCATTTCGCGCAGGCAGCGTGCACGCAGCCCGGTGCCGGTGTCACGGCCCTGGGCCTTGAGCGAAAAGATCGTCGAGCGGATGACCTTGATCGTGTCATCCAACGCGTCGACCGCGGACTCGACACGCTCCAGCGCCTCCGGGTGGTCGATGAAGCGGGTCGCGCTCTGCAGGGTCATGCCGGTGGCGAACAGGCGCTGGATGGCCAGGTCGTGCAAGTCACGCGCGATCCGGTCGCGGTCCTGGAAGACGGTCAGCAACTCCGCGTCGCGACGCCGTTCGGCGATCTCCAGTGCCAGCGCCGCATGGTCGGCGAAGCCGGTGATCATGCGCACCACGGCCTCCGCCAGTTGTGGACGATCCACTCGGTTGGCGATCTGGAGCACACCTCGGACCCGCTCGGGCGTGCCCAACGGCACCAGGAACGCCGATCCGAGATCGAGCCCCACCGCATGGGCGACCACTGCGCCCGGGTCATGGCTGAGTTCCGTGCTGGTGATCGTCTCGCCCGAGCTGAACACCTTGCCCATCAACGTGCTTTCGCCCGTCAGGACCAACCCTCGGATCCGCTCCGCGAACGGGCCCTCGGCGGCTTCGACAACCAGGTCCCCGGTCCCGGGGACCGGGACCGCCAGAGTGACCAGGTCGGCATCGGCCATGTCGCGGATGGTCGCGGTGAAGGATTGCAGGACGTCCGTGGGGGCGTCGCCGGAGAGCAGACTGCGGGTCAGTTCCGAACTGGCGGCCAACCAGCGCTCGCGTCGGCGCACGTCGTCGAACAGGCGCGCGTTGTCGATGGCGACGCCGGCCGCGGCCGCGAGTGTGCGCAACACCGCCTCGTCGTCCTCGTCGAAGTCCACACCGCCGCGTTTCTCGGTGAGGTAGAGGTTGCCGAACACCGTGTTACGGATGCGGATCGGGACACCCATGAAGGTGTTCATCGGCGGGTGGCCGTCCGGAAAGCCGAACGAATCCTCGTGTTGCGAGAGGTCGTGCAGGCGCAGCGGGTGGGGGTCGCGGATGATCAGCCCCAGGATGCCGCGTCCGGTGGGGTACGGTCCGATCCGCCGGCTCGTCTCGGGGTCCAAGCCCACCGTCAGGAACCGCGCGAGTTGTTCCTCGTCGCCGATCACGCCGAGGGCGCCGTACTCGGCGTCGACGAGCGTCGCCGCCGACTCGACGATCCGGCGGAGCACGGTCTCCAAGTCCAGGTCGCTGCCCACCGACAGTACGGCCTCCAGTAACCCGCTCACTCGATCCCGGGTCGCGCGGACCACCTCGACATGGGCCTGGAGCTCGTCCAGCAACTCGTCCAGGCGCATACGTGGCAGCGCGGGTTGCTGGTCCGACGTCACAGCCCCTCCAACGGTTCGGTGACGCGTCGGGACGGTCCCGAGTGCCATCGTGTCAAACCCGGTCGCCCGCGTCTGCACTCGGCCTCGGGCGCACCTCGCGGTTCGGTTCGACCGGTGCCGGCTGCGGATCCGATCGAGGAGCCGAACGGCCCTGGGGAGAGGGCCGAGAGCGGGGCCGGAAGGCCCTGTGCGGCGCCACCGAGGCAGAGCAGGCCGAGGTGCACGTCCCAGCGGAGGAAACGACGGACCCGCGCCCGCAGCACTGCGTCCCGCCGTGCGTCGTGGTCGGGATCGACGCCGACCCCTTGCTCAACCACGGACCCGTTCTGTGGGCCGCACACGAGGCGGCTCTGCGGGGAGCGGCAGTGCGCCTGGTGCACGCCTGGGAACCGGCCCCCGCCCACCGCGCGCACGACGCGCCGATGCGCGACCTCGTCGACCCGATCGCGCGGCGCGGGCGGGTCCGCGAACCGATGGACACGGCCGAACAGGCCGCGCACCACGCGCGTTTCGGACCGACGGTGATTCGGCAGCCGAGCGAGGGGCCCGCCGTCGCGGTCCTGCTCGACGCCGCGAACGAGGCATCGCTGCTCGTCCTGGGCAGTCGCTCGCGCCATGCGGACCGGCGCCCGCTCGGACCCGTCACCCGCGACTGCCTGCGTTGCGCACGGTGTCCCGTCGTCACCGTCGGCGCCGCGCCCGTCGTGGTATCCGCTGATCGGTGACAGTTGCGGTTCCGGTGGGGCGGTACCGCCCACTACGGTGAGAGGTGAGGACGCGTTTTTCGGTGCCCGACAACGGAGTCCGACCGACCTCCCGAGGAGGGCCGTGTCCACATCACCCATTCGCGTGTTCCTGTTGGACGATCACGAGGTGGTCCGCAGGGGCCTGGCGGATCTGCTCGGCGGCGAACCCGACATCGAGATCGTGGGCGAATCGGGCTCCGCCGTCGAGGCCGCGCGACGCATTCCGGCGCTGCGACCGGACGTTGCCATACTGGACGGCCGACTGCCGGACGGCACCGGCATCGACGTGTGCCGTGAGGTCCGCTCTCGGTTCCCGGAGATCAACGCGCTGATCCTGACGTCGTACGACGACGAGGACGCGTTGTTCGCGGCGATCATGGCGGGTGCCGCCGGCTACGTGCTCAAGCAGATCCGCGGGCAGGACCTGATCGCGGCCGTGCGCGCGGTGGCCGCCGGGCAGTCGCTGCTGGACCCGGCGGTGACCACACGCGTCCTGGACCGAGTCCGCAACGGCCCTGCGGCCGAGCCGGGCCCGGCCGGGCTCAGCGAGCGCGAGAAGCAGGTCCTGGGGCACATCGCCCAGGGCCAGACGAACCGGGAGATCGCCGAGAGCCTGGGTCTGGCGGAGAAGACCGTCAAGAACTACGTCTCGGCGGTGCTGAACAAGCTCGGTCTCGAACGCCGGGTCCAGGCAGCCGTGTACGTGACCCAACTACACCAAGGCAACGAGCGACACCGGAGCTGACCACCCGGGTATGCCGGAGGCCGCCCTCGGACACGATGCCGAGCACGCGACTCGTAGGCCACCACCGGTAGCGCACTGACCCGCCACGTCTTTGGCAGGCCTGCGATGTCCCGGTAATCGAGGTCGGATTCGGCAGTGACGACGTTCTCGGTGTGTCGCCGATGTCGCACGCGAGTCAGGGCCGCACTACCCCGAGCACAGGGCCGTTCGGCCCGGGCGCGCGAGCCCGGGATGCGGTGTGCTGGGAACCGGATCGACGCATGAACCACCAGGAGGCGGCCGCCGTGTTCTCGTTCGCTCACCATCGCACGGATCTCGCGTCTCCGCGCGGCCGGTTCGCAGGCCGCCGCGCGAAGTCGTGCACGCTGTACCTGCGCTCGATGAACATCGGACCGGCACCGGGCACGGTAACCTCGTCGCCGGCGCCGATGTCTCTCGTCCTGGCAGACCTCGAATGGGGTAAGCGCGAAACCCACTTGCGCGCCGGACGACCGCCGTGGTGGCAGCCGATCGGCCGCCGGTGGGAACAGGTGAGTGACGCCGAACTCGCCGCCGACCGCGAGCGGCTGCGGACTCCGGCCGACATGGTGGTCCGCGATGCGTGCTGAACCGGAGTACGGTCCGAACCCGGCCAACCCCGGACGGGTCCTGGTGGTCAACGCGGGCTCGTCGAGCCTGAAACTGTCGGTGGTCGAGCCGGACGACTCGATCGCCCGCACGACGGACTTGCGCTGCGTCGAAACGATGCCCTCCGAGGCGATCGCCGACTTCGTACGCTCGGCGGATTCCATTCGTGCCGTCGGGCATCGGATCGTGCATGGTGGCCCCGACTTCACCGGCCCGGTCCGGCTTGATCCCAGGGTGTACGCGCGGATCGTCGCCCTACGCTCGTTGGCGCCCCTGCACCAGGACCGCGCGATCGCCGGCATCGACGCGGTCCGCGAGTTGTGCCCTGAACTTCCTTCCGTCGCCTGCTTCGACACCGCCTTCCACCACACGCTTTTCGGCCGAGGCGAGCACGTATGCGCTCCCCCAGGAGTGGCGCGCCAGGTGGGGTCTGCGTCGCTACGGCTTCCATGGCCTGTCGCACGCCTACGCCTCGGCGCGGGCGAGCGAACTCACCGACCTCGATGCGACATCGGCGCGCGTGGTCAGTTGCCACCTCGGCGCCGGAGCGTCGCTGGCCGCGGTCCGAGGCGGCGTATCCGTCGACACCACCATGGGCTTCACCCCTACCGAGGGTCTGGTGATGGCCACCCGCGCGGGCGACCTGGACCCGGGAATGCTCGTATGGCTGCAACGAAACGGCGTCGAACTCGACCGACTCGAGAACGTGTTGGAACACGAGGCCGGACTGAGCGCGCTGGCCGGACACGGCGGTGACATGCGCGCGATCCGGGTCGACGCCGACGCGGGCGACCTCCGCGCCCGACTGGCCCGCGCCATCTATGCCTACCGGGTGCGTACCGGGATCGCGGCCATGGCCGCCGCGATGGGCGGCATGGACATCCTGGTGTTCACCGGCGGCGTGGGCGAACACGACGACGGCGTACGGGCCCAGGCGGTTGCCGAACTGGGGTTCTTGGGCGTGGGCTTGGACCCGGGCGCCAACGCGCGAGCGGTGGGCGACGCCGAGATCGGAGCGTCGGACGCACCGGTGCGAACCGTCGTGGTCACCGCCCGCGAGGACGTGTGGATCGCGCGCGAGACCCGCGGGGTGTCGGGCTGATCGTCCGCCCGCCACCGGGATGCGCCCCGGACGTGTCCGGCGCGACGCTTCGTCGGCGGCTCGGCATGCGAGCCCGCGGATACCGGCGGCCGTCTTCACGGTCCCTGGGCGCTCAGTGCGTACTCGGGGAGTCCGACGACCAGGTCCAGTCCCGAACCTCGGGCACGTCCTCACCGTGTTCAAGGATCCATCCGCGATGCCTGGCCCGTGCGTCGAGCATGGTCTGACGCACGGTGGCGGCGCGTGCCCTCAGACCGGGGACGCGGTCGATGACGTCGATCACGCGCTGGTAGCGGTCCATGTCGTTGAGCACGACCATGTCGAACGGCGTGGTGGTGGTGCCGTTCTCCTTGTACCCGCGTACGTGCAACTCGTCGTGGTTGTGGCGACGATAGGCGAGCCGGTGGATCAGCCACGGATAGCCGTGGTACGCGAAGATCACCGGCACGTCGGTGCCGAACAGCGCGTCGTAATCCGCGTCGGGCATGCCGTGCGGGTGCTCGCTCTCGGGCAGCAGGCGCATCAGGTCGACCACGTTGACCACGCGTACTCGCAGATCCGGCAGGTGCCGACGGATCAGGTCGACGGCGGCGAGCGTCTCCAGGGTCGGCACGTCACCGGCGCAGGCCAAAACCACGTCGGGGTCGCCGTCGTCGTTGGAGGCCCACTCCCAGATACCGGCGCCGCGCGCGCAGTGCAACATCGCCTCGTCCATCGTCAGCCAGTTCGGGCCGGGGGTCTTGCCGGCGACGATCACGTTGACCAGGCCGCGGCTGCGCAGTACATGGTCGCCCACCGACAGCAGGGTGTTGGTGTCCGGTGGCAGGTACACCCGGACGACTTCCGGGCGTTTGTTGATCACATGGTCGACGAACCCGGGATCCTGGTGTGAGAAGCCGTTCTGGTCCTGGCGCCACACGTGAGAGGTGAGCAGGTAGTTGAGCGACGCGATCGGCGGACGCCAGCCGATCTCCCGGGAGGCGTGCAGCCACTTGGCATGCTGGTTGAACATCGACGACACGATGTGCGTGAACGCCTCGTAGCACGAGAACACGCCGTGACGTCCCGTCAGGAGGTAGCCCTCCAGCATCCCCTGGCAGGTGTGCTCGGACAGGATCTCCACGACCCGCCCGTCCGGAGCCAGATGCGCGTCGAGGTCGGTGATCGGCTCCTGCCAGGCCTTGGCCGTCGCGCCGTAGACCGCGCCGAGCCGATTCGACTCGGTCTCGTCCGGCCCGAACAAACGAAAATCGCGTCGAGCCGCGGTCCGGGCGAACACCTCGCACAGATACTCGCCGAGCGCCCGGGTGGGCTCCGACGAGGACACGCCGGGCTCGGTCACCTTGACCGCGAAGACGTGCGGGTCCGGCAGCGGTAGATCCCGCAGCACGGTACCGCCGTTGGCCTCGGGGACCGCGCCCAGGCGGGCGCGGCCGGTGGGCACGTTGGCAAGCACGGCCGCGGTCGGCCGGCCGTCCCGGTCGAAGAGCTCGTCCGGGCGGTAGGAACGCATCCACGTCTCGAGGGCTGCCAAGTGCTCCGGGTTCTCGCGCACGCCGGCCAGCGGGACCTGGTGCGCGCGCCACGTACCCTCGACCGGGAGGGCGTCCACCGTGCGCGGGCCGGTCCAGCCCTTCGGGGTGCGCAGCACGATCATCGGCCACCGCGGGCGTCCCCCAGAGGTGGCCTTGAGGTCGGTGATCTCGTCCAGTGCCTCGTCCAACGCGGCGGCGAACGCGGCGTGCACGCACGTGGGTTCGTCGCCCTCGACATGGATGGGGCGCCAGCCGTAGCCGGTCAGCAGCGCGTCCAGTTCCTCGCGTGGCATCCGGGCGAGCAGTGTCGGGTTGGCGATCTTCCAGCCGTTCAGGTGCAGGATCGGCAACACCGTGCCGTCGGTTCGCGGGCTGAGGAACTTGGTGCCGTGCCAGGACGCGGCCAGCGGGCCGGTCTCGGCTTCGCCGTCACCGATCACGCAGGCCACGACCAGGTCGGGATTGTCGAAGGCCGCCCCGAACGCGTGCGAGAGGCTGTACCCGAGCTCGCCCCCCTCGTGGATGGAGCCGGGCACGCCTGGTGCGATATGGCTGGGCACACCACCCGGGTAGGAGAACTGGCGGAACAGCGCGGCCATGCCGGCCTCGTCCCGCGAGACGTTCGGGTAGCGCTCGCTGTAGGTGCCGTCCAGCCAGGAACCGGCAAGGGCGGCGGGGCCACCGTGCCCGGGGCCCGTGACGTGCATCGCGTGCGTGCCGCGTTCGCGGATCACCCGGTTCAGGTGCGCGTAGATCAGGTTCAGGCCGGGGGAGGTACCCCAGTGCCCAAGCAGGCGCGGCTTGATGTGGTCGGGCCGCAGCGGTTCGACCAGAAGTGGGTTGCCTTTCAGATAGATCTGGCCCACCGCGAGATAATTCGCGGCCCGCCACCAAGCGTCGACCATCGTCAGATCGGGTCCTGCGGGAATCGCCATCGTCATCGGTCTTCCTCTCGTGCGCCCGGGTCTCGCTCGACTCCACGCTGGTGCTTGAAGCGGAGAGGGTGAAGGGCCGAACGGCCCTACGAGAGGGGGCCGTCCAGGCCCGACCGGCCGAGACGGCGGGCCGTGCCCGGAGGTGGTCTGTCGACGGCGGCCCCGAACGGCGGTATTTCACGAAGCGGCCGTATTTGTACGCCCTTTCGGGGGCGTTCCGGGAACGCTCGTGTGGCGCCTGGGGCGAAAGGTGTCGTGGGGGGTGTCGGCCTCGATGGGCCACGGCCCAGGTCCGTCGGGAGGCTACACCCCGATGTGTACGAACGGCACCCAGCCGCTCGGGTGGTGTGGGCGTGCCGCGCGTTCCTTCAGGGTGGCCTCGTGTAGCAGGCGCGCGCTGTTGTCGGGTCTGATTCGTCCGTCGCGGGCGAGGGAGCGGTAAAGGGTCTCGGCCACGCGGGCGGAGGCGCGATCGGAGATCGTCGTCTGCGTGCCGATCACGTGCTGGTATCCCCCATATTGCAGAGCCGAGGTCAGCGAGACCACTTCGTCGGGCATCAGGGCGTGCGGCCGGGCCGTCGTACAGGCCGCGAGGAAGGCGAACTCCGGTCGGCCGGTGCGGATCCCGACGAGGTCGGCCACGGTCAGCGTGCGGTCCTGGAGGACCAGCCCCGTTCGCGACGGGTGATCGAGGTCCTGGACTCCGTGGCAGTCGAAGTGGACCCAGGGGTGCGTTCCCAGGCTCCCGGTGACCGATTGCCAGGTGGCGTCCGGGCCTTCGAGCAGCGACAGGCGGTGGGGCGGAATCAGATACCTGAGCTGGTCGCGGGTCCTGGCCGCCGCCGGGATGGCCACGTCTCCAGGCCGGTCGGAGACCGACACGAGCAGGAACCGACGGACGTCCTGCGCACCGGTACGTCGATTGGCACCCCGCAGATCTCGGGCCGCCCGGGCCCAGACGAGGACACGGAGTGTGGGTGTATACGAGGAGACGACGCGCGCGGGCAGCGAGGCAGTGGGGTTGCCCGGCCCGAACCACGGAGCGGTGGCCGCGTGCAGTGGCAGCGCGCCCAGAACTCCCGAAGGGCACCACCACACCCGTGGTAGTCGACCCTCTTCTTCCGAGGGCGCGAGTACCCGAAGCACGGGAGAGGCGAGGGTGCGCCAGAGCCAGAGGATGGTGTCGTCGACGGCGCGTTCACGGGTGGGCCCCGGGCCACCGTTGAGGGCCCGTAGGTAGCGATCGGCCCGCTTCCCGGCCGATTCGGCATCGAGGTCGGGAAGTTCGACCACGTCCGGTACGTCGCGATCGCTCCGTACGATCAGCGCGTAGCAGCCGAAGCGACTGACGACGACCACGACGACCGGGCCCTCGCTCGCGGCGGGCCGGAGGTCGTGCTTGTAGATCGGCACGCGCAGGGTCGCAGGGAGTTGCGTCTTCGCCGTACGGGCAGCGATGTGCCAGCGCAGTCGTTGCCAGGTACGACCGGCGATTTCCCATGCGTCGGCTCCCGCATCGAGGAAAGACCATCGACGGGCCTGGATCATATCCGGATTCGTGGGTGTTCGAGCGTGTCTGTGTTCGCTCGCGACCACGCGTTCGATGCGCCTGGCGAGGCGGGGCTGCACCACGTACGTCTCCGCCCTGATGGAGCGATGCAGCAGCGCGTCCCACTGGAGCGCGCGTCCGGCCTCGAAGAGTTCCAAGGCTCGCACGGAGTGGCCGGCCGCGATGGCGCAGGCGGCCGCGTCGGCGGCGAGCCCGGTGCCCTCGGTCAACAGCTTTGCGTGGGTGGCCGCGTCGGTGATGTCTGCGGGATCGACGGCAAAGTGATGTCCCGCGACGGCGCGGGGCAGGAGCCTCACGGCTGCCGCGAGGTCGCGGTATCCGGCGGCGGGCCCCGCGGCGCTCGCCATCGCGTACCCGGACGAGCGCAGGGCCTGGACACGCGCCGGGACGGGCAGCGAGGTCATGGCGCCCAGTTGGCCTTGGACCGCGGCGATACCGGCCGCCGGTGGTGACGGCTCGACGGACGTTCCCACGGAGTCGACATCCGGCTCCGGGCCTCGGCCCTCCAGCAGTTGCCGTAACGGCCCCGGCGGAGGGCGGCGTGGTGCCCGGGGGCGCGACCGGGTTTTCGCAACGTCGTCTTTCTTCTTCAGGGCGTCGAGGAGGGCGACCAGTCGGGCGGCCTCGGCGGAACGGTCGCCGAGGCGCTGCGACGCCTCGTGGCTCAGCGTACGGATGGCCCGGTTCAGGTCGTCCGGATTGCCGTCGCGATCGAAGCGGCTCAGCAGGGCGACGGCGAGATTGTTGGCACCGATTACCCGTCGCCGCCGTTGGGGCACGGTCACCCGCCGCCGTGCCTGGGAGAGTTCGCGTACCGACGCGTCCAGTTCGCCCCGGTCGCCGGTGGCCAGGTAGCGGGTGTAATGGCGAAGACCACGGCGGGTACGGACGACGAAACCCGGCTCGTGTCGCCCCCGCCAACTGTCGAGGAAGTACGCGATCACGAATCGGGGATAGGGCCCCGGCAACGGCGGAACGAACCCCAACGACGTGCGCTTTTCGTATTGGGGACAGGGAGAGCGACGCCGATATCGCAGCCGGAGGAAATGGGCCGGCAGACCGATCAGAACCCGGAGCGCCCCCATGAGCCGGGCAATCCCGGCGGATCGACGACGGACCCGCCACCCGCGACCTACCCCACGTCGGTTCGCGGCGCGCTGCTTCGCCAACTCGGCGCGTTGTTCGGGACCCATATTCGCGACGTGGTCGTACCGGACGTGCGGGCGGACCGCCCGACGACCTCGTTCCGGATCGCCGCCGTCGGGTCCCCGGTATTGAACGAACGACATCAACTTCTCCTTCCGAGCTTCATCGGCGGTGCCGTGCGCGAGCGAGTGCCGCAGCCACGGCCGTGCCGACGAGGAAGCCGAACCCCGCGCAGGAGAGCGTCGTACTCGGCGGGGGAGTCGAGCCCTGTACCGCGGCGATCGTCACCCAGCCGAGCGAGGCCGTGACCATCCCGATCGAGGCCTGCAACACGAACAGTGACCATCGGCGGTCCGGCAGCAGGACGCGCACGACGGCGAGTGAGGCCGACAGCGCGAAGGCACCGAGGGCCGTGACGACGGCGGGTTTGACGGCTGCCGGGACCGGAACGGTGTATTCGAGGGACTGCACAGCCGCCAGACACATCAACACCGCCCCCACCACGCCGGCCAGCCCCGCGTTGAGGCTCTCCTGACGGCGTTGCCGACCGCGTTGCGACAGTTGGTCCAGCACGGTCCCGATCCGCTCACACCGTTGGAGCGTGTGTTCGAGGTAGATCGCGTCATCGTCGAGTTGCCGACCGAACCACTCGGCCAACGCGCGATCATCGGCGAAGGGTCCGACGGGGCGGGCGACACCGGAAGCCGGAGGCGGCGCCGACGACCCCTCCTCCGACGGATCCAGGACCCGGAGGTTGTCCGCGACGATCTCCACGGTGCGACGCATCTCCCGCAGGCGCGTCGACCGGTCGATCAGGGCCAGGACCCGCGCCTGGAGGTCGTCCAAGAGTCGCGCCGCCGATGTCCCCGGGATGCGTTCGGAGGGCTGGTGCCGGGCCGGTGGCACCACCCTCAGGAGCTCTCGCAGGCACGCGTCGGTCTCCTGCCGCAGCCGCCACAGGCCCGGATGGGCGGCGCGCCACACTCGCAGTTGGTGGCGCAGACGCCCAGCATGGAGCAAGTAGTGCGCCAGGGGCGGAAGTTCCCGTACCGATCCCGCGACGACCCAGGCCAGCGCGCTCAGTTCGGCGTCGCCGTCCGGGCCTGCGATCACCGCGAGACGGCGGACGGTGCGGTCGTCGCCCGGCCCGCAGCTCTCCCACACCGCGACGCGGCCGCCCAGCAACGCCCCCGGCCCCGAGCGCACGCCCGTCCCCGAGCCGTCCGTGGGAACGGAGTCCTGCACCGACTCGGGGCACGCCCGGACGGGCGTGGCGGGATCGGTCAGGCGGGCCAGGAACAAACGCGCCGAACCGAGTACGCCCGACGGAGCGGCGCCGGCCGCCCTTTCGACCCGTGACCACCGGGCGTCCAATTCCGACCAGGTCACGCCCTCGACGGTGTCCGGTTCCAACACCGCCGACAGGCAGAACGTGTCGTACTCGCGGCGCAGGACGACCTGGTGCATTCCTCCCGGCCGGGACCGGGCGGCCGACAGGCCCGGTGGCGCCTGCGCCCAAGCCGGACCGAGGTCGGCGTTCATGCCGGGTACGGGCTCGGTCATCCCGAGTACGTCGCCGCACGCGCGCCACATGCGGTGCAGGTAGGCCAGGTCGGCGACCGAATCCTCGCCGTCGGCGGCGACAAACACGTGAACGACCAGAGCTCTAGCGCCGAGTCGTGCCGACATCGTCGCGGCCCTCGCCGTGCCGTCCGTCGTCCTGTTCGGCCCCCGCCCGGTTCGACGTCCCCGGTAGGCCGGCGCTTTCCAGGGTGTGCACGAGCCGATCGATGCGCACCCGTACCGCCGCCGGCGCGGGGGCCGGCATCGCGGCGTTCGCGGCCTCGAGGCCGGCGACCCTCTCGGGCCCTGCGGCCTCCAGCGAATGAACCGCGTGCCGAAAGCCGCAGGCATCCCCGGCCTTCAGCGCCGCGTCCACCGACTGCAACAGTTGCTCGACACGTGTCCAACGATCGGTATCGAGTCGCCAGATCAGTGCTTCCCGTAGTACTTCGACACTCTCCTCGCAGTACCCGTTCACCGTTTCTCCCCCGGTCGGATTCCTCTCGCGGCGGCAACCTACCGATACCCGGGCTCCCGTGTCCGACGAAGCGCCAACGTTCCCCCGTACGGGGTGAGCACGTGCAGTTCGTCGGTTGCACCACCGCCCGGATCGGCGAGGTCTCCGGCGTGCGGGCCCGCGACATCGACACGAGGGCCCGGGTGTGGGGTTGGTGGTTCGCCGAACACGTCGACGACCGCGGCGGCGACGCGTTCAGCGAACAACGGGAGTGCCGGCCGCCCGGGTCGCGGCCCGGTATTGGCTGGGAGTCATCCCCGTCGCGCTCCGGAAGGCGCGGGTGAAATCGGAGGGCTGGGCGAAGCCCCACCGGTTGGCGATGGCGTGGATGGTGAGGTGACGCAGGGAGGGTTCCGCCAGGTCGTGCCGGCAGCGGTCCAGGCGCCGGTGTCTGATGTACGCGCCGACGGACGCGCCGTGCTGCTGGAAGATCCGATGCAGGTATCGCAGCGAGATCTGATGCGCCGCCGCGACCGTGCTGGGACCCAACTCGCGGAGGTGAAGGTGTTGGTCGATGAAACTCGTGATGCGCAGGAACAGGACGTCTCCCGGCGACCGCGAGGGGGCGATCGTCTCGCCGTCGAGATGGTGGGCCAGCGTGGCTGTGGCCAGGTCGAGGGCGATGCCGCCCAGCCTTGTCGCGTCTTGCGGGGTGAACCGCTCGGGTTCGTCGGCCAAGGTGGTCATGAACCGAGCCAGGAGGTGACCTACGCCGTGCGTGCCCGACAGCGGTGTCGCCAACAGCCGGTCGGCGTGTGGCAGCGGCAGTAGTCGCTTCGGGAACTGTACGAGAACCGACTCGGACCGGCCGGCGGGACCGGACTCGACGGCAGCGACGAATGGACGGGAGCTGTCGTAGAAGACCAGGTCCCCTGGCTCCAGGAGAGCACTCGACCTGGCTTGCTCGATGCCCTGACACCCGGTGCGGATCAGCGCGAGTTGGTACTGCTCGGGGTCCGACTGCCGGATCAGAGCGGGCGTCCGTTGGGACACCAGGGGCCCGTAAGCCATCGAGGTGACCTGTGTGGGTCCCAACTGCATGGCCTGAAGGCGTGCCCCGAACGTGGTCGGGTCCAATGACTTGAACTTCGTGGTCACCAGCGCCAAAGCCGTCGTCTCCACCCACGCCCCGACGCGGTCGTCGACGGGCAAGTCGGCGCTGTCGAAGACCGTTTCCATGGGAATCCCCGTTCACCGTAAGGCGCGACGGAAAAATTGTTCCCCGTGTTCGGCCTCACCAGTGCGCCGAGTGCCAAGCAATGTGCGCTCGGTGACAACGACTCGTCGTGGCTCCGGCGCCAGCATGGGAGTCCTGGCCCCCGGAAGACTCCGGTGCGCCCCCGGTGTCCGCGGGATCTCCCGGGAACCGGTGTGCGCGGGCCATGGCCGATCGACCACGAGAAGAGGCAACACCCCATGAAACGTGCACTCTTCGGCGCCTTCGTCGCCGTCACGGTCGCCACCGGCGGCATGGTGGTCACCGCCGGGACGGCTCAGGCTCGGACGTCTCCCTCCGTCGCGGGTATGACCGTACATACCGCGGACGGACAATTGGTCGCCGCCAAGCTGTGTCAGCCGTGGCACGACAAGAACACCTTCGGCGTGCGGTGCAACACCAACCGGGCCTACTACGCGTGGGCCAAGTGCAAGAACGGGCAAACGGCCACCGGCGTCGTGACCAACAGCAACCGCTGGTCCTACGCCTACTGCACGTCCCGCGGCTCGTCCCTCGACTACGGCAAGGGGAAGTGGGCTCCCTGACCGGCAGACCTGCCCGACCCGGCACATACCGGGCCGGGCAGGTCGACTGACGTAATGGGCGGACCGCCGGCATCACGGCACGGGCATTTCCCGGCCTGCGTGCGGCGCTTGTACGCCGGCGCTTCGTCAGTCCTTGAGCGCCGCTCGGTAGGGGCCGAACAGGCCCGATACTCCGCATCGATCGCGATGGTCGACACCGTTTGGTCGTCGTTGTCGGCACGTAGTCGAGTCGGTCGACCGACCTGACCCCGGCCCCGAACGGTTCCTGCCGGTCAACGGCCTCGTGTGTCCGCTGTCGTCCATCGTGTCAGGGAGCACACGTCGGCGAGCTGCGCACCGGCAATTGCCTTGAGACGAGACGGGCTTGAGACGAGACGGGCGAGCGATCCGGCCGGGATCACGGGGCTTGGACGTCACGGGGTCGACGTCTCAATGGTCTAGTCGGCTCCGGCAAGCGCCGACCAGACAAGCGAACAGAACCGCAAAGACCCTGCGAGGCGGGTTCTCATGATGTGACCTCTACGGCTTGGCCGACGAGGTTATCGCCGATCCGGCCGGGGCCGCAGAGTCCGGAACCCCCGCGTAGTCGGGCAGCTCGACGCCGTTGATCGCGCGTCCGACCAGCTCGGTGAACCATTCACCGGCGAAATTGGGGCTCGGCTCGGCGTCCGGGCCGGGAACGTCGCGGCTGCGGGCGTTCAATCGGCCGATCTCCTGGTTGGCCTCGACGAACGAGCGCATCCGCGCCTCGTAGCGGGCGAACCCCGCGTCGGGGTCCCACCCGGCAGCGGCCAGCTCCCCGGCCAGCAGGTAGGCACCGACCAGGGCCAGCCCGGTGCCCTGTCCGGACATCGGCGACGAGCTGAACGCCGCGTCCCCGAGCAAACCCACCGCCCACTCGACCAGCGGTCCATCACCACCTGGGCGACCTGGTCGAGGTAGAAGTCCGGGGTGTCGTCCAGGTGCGCGAGGATGTCCGGGGTCAACCAGCCCAGGCCCGCCATCCGCTCCCGCAGCAGGACCTTCTGGGCCGCGACGTCACGGTGGTCGACGTCGAAGTCGGCCGAGGCGAAGTAGAACATGGCCATCGCCCGGGTGGCGTCCCGGATGGGCCGCAGGAGGGCGGAGCGCCCGGACTCCCGATCCTGGTACTCGAGCAGCCAACGGTCCAACCCGAACTCGTTGGGCACACTGTAGAAGGCCAACACGTGCCCGAGGTGGCGGAGAAACCGCTCATGCGGCCCGAAGACCATCGCTCGCAGCTCCGAGTGCGGCCCGTCTGCCCCGACCACCAAGTCGAAGCGCCGCCGGTCGCCGCCCGCGAAGACCACGTCGACTCCGTCCGCGTCCTGGACGAGGTCGGCGATTCGGTCGTCGAAGACGTACTCGACGCCGTCGCGGGTGTCCTCGTAGAGCACCCGGGACAGGTCCCCGCGCAGGATCTCGATGTCCGCGATGAACCCGTCGCCCCCGTCGTCGTCGGCACGGAAGGTCTCCAGCACCTGCCCGTCCGCGTCCACGGTGTGCGCACCCGCGGTGTCGGTACACGCCGCGCGCACCGCCGCGGCCAACCCCATGCGCTCGATGGCCTCCCTGGCGACCCCGCGCGCGTCCACCGCCTGCCCGCCGGGACGCAGCTCGGGAGCCCGCTCCACCACGGTCACCTCAGCCCCCCGCCTGCGCAGCCAGTGGGCCAGCGCGGGTCCCGCGATGCTCGCCCCCGCCACCAACACCCTGGGACCGCTCACCCGCGTCCCCTGCCCGCCCGTCCGGATCGCGTGCCCCTGGCCGGAGTCGTCGACACTCATCACTGCCTCCATGTGCTTCCTCCCGCGCTGGAACGTTCCCGGCACAGGCCCATCGCTGTCGGTGTGTCCAGCCGTATCGACCACCGATCCGCACAAAACTCATCGGTCGCGGCAGACATCGACGAGGAATGCCGACTCCGACCAGCCTCGTATGAACCCAGACTGGTGAAAACCAGGCGAACCAGCCTGCCGGCCAGGCCGCCGCCTGAGACTTCGCCGAATCTGCGCGCAACACAGGTGGCCCCGTCGAGCGCCGCCGACCTGGGGCTGGGCTGAACGCGGCACGAAGCAGAGTGGTTGTCACCGACGCCGAGTGTGCAACAGATGAATACGAACCACCGCCGTCCCACCGTACGGACGGCACGGGCGGCTGGTACACGGCCCGATGTCGTGGGTGGCCGCGACGCATGCGCGCACTCGTGAAGAACCGCAAAGTCGGTCTTGGTGCCGGTGTCGGTGCCTCGTCGACGTCATGAATCGTCCCGGGGTGGGTCGGCGGGTTCCGCGGAAGCCGTGGGTGGTTCGACGAGAGTCACTGCCTGGGCGAAGAGAGCGGGAACCGCCCGGTGTGATGGTGTGAGGCATGCCGTAGATGGAGTAATGGGCGATGGGGCTGCTTGGCGGCGCCAGGCTGTGGTCGTTGATCACGGACCACCGCCGGGCCTGCTCTCCCCTGTGCCGGGAGGCCCGACTCGGCGGCCCGGGTGCCCCCCCGACACACGAAGGACACGTCATGCCGGAGACCGACCCGCAGCCCTTGAGCCTGCGCACGCTGACCCTGATCGTCGAGGGCATGCCCTCCACCACGTGGTGCCTCGACGACGAAGGGGTGCTTACCGACTTGAAGGCGAAGCCGTTCGTGCTCGCCGAGGGCTCGCACTACAAGCTCGTGATCGGCTTCGTGGTCGACCACGAGAACGTGTTCGGCCTCAGATACGTGAAGCACGTCTACCGCAAGGGGGTCAGGGTCGCCAAGGACGATCGGATGCTGGGTTCCTTCGGTCCGACGAAGGAGACACACGAAGTGACCATTCCTCAGCGTGGCTGGGAGGAGACCCCCGGCGGGACCTTGAACCGTGGTCCCTACACCGCCAAGGTGACCTTGACGGACGACGGCGGTGTGACGCACGGGGCGTTCGAGTACGGCTTCGAGATCAGGACGAGTCGGCCTGCCACCGAACCGATCAGCTGAGGAACCTCCCCCATCGCCACCGCAGGGCCGCCGTACCTCAGAGACGATTCGCTATCCATCGGCGATTTCGCGCCCTTCGGGGTAACTCCTGGCGAACAACGAAGTTTCGAACACGCCACCCCGATGGGTCTCGGCATATCAGCCTATGCAAGTCCACCGGCAACCACCTTCGCCTACATCACCGACAACCGATGCCTGAACAGCGAACTGTGGCCTGCCGCATGTGTGTTCTCGCGATGAGGTAGGTCAGGCAGTCGACAAGTTCCCTTGCAGCCGCCCCAGTTCGAGATGCTGATCGGGACGGGGATGCGCAAGGGTGAGGTGTGGGTCTGCATTTCGGCGGACGTGCATCTGGACGGTGCCTGGTCTTCAGCAGGGCTCAGGGGAACTCACGGGACGCATCACAACAGTTCCACCCCCGCGGATCACCTGCCCGTCGTAGGGTCGGCTGCCGGCGCTGTGGCGAGTGATGGTGGACGTCTCGAAGAGGAACTGTGTCAGCAGGTCTTCGTGGCGATCTTCGATGTCCGGATCGCCGACACGCGTCATCGGAACACCTGCAGGACTGTCTTCCCGCGAGCCCCGGTCTCCGCATGGATGTGGGCTTCGGCGGCGGCATCAAGAGGGAAGACCTTGTCGAGGTGAACGGCCAGTGCGCCGGTCCCCACCAGCCGAGCGAGCTCACCGAGGCCGTGTCCGTCGGGTTCGACCAGGGGTTCGGGCGCGACGTGGACGCCGGCCGCTGCGGCTGCTTCGGTGAAATTTGCCGGCCGGCCGGGAGCTACGCCCAGGAAGAGGCCGCCGGGCCTCAGGACGGTGAGGGAGCGGGTGGCGGTGTCCGGCTGGGCGATACCGACGAGGTCGAGCACGACGTCGATGTTCCCGGTGGCCTCCTCGAAGGGCGTGGCCCGGTAGTCGATGACCTCGTCGGCCCCCAAGGCGCGCAGCCAGTCGTGCTTGTCGGCGGAGGCGGTGGCAATGACGTGCGCTCCCAGATGCTTGGCGATCTGGACGGCGAGGTGGCCGACGCCTCCGCCCGCAGCGTGGATCAGCACGCGCTCGCCGCCGTCGAGCCGGGCGATGTCGGTCAGGCCCTGCCAGGCCGTCAGCCCGGCCAGGGGTAGCGCTGCGGCGTGTTCGTGGTCGATGTTCGCGGGCTTGAGGGCGAACTGCCGGGAGGGCGCGGTGACGTACTGCGCGTATGCGCCGGCGGGGCGGGGCAGCCAGAGCAGACCAAAGACCTCGTCGCCGGGCGCGTAGAGGAACTCACCTGGCCCGGTCGCCACCACCGTGCCCGAAACGTCCCAACCCAAGATGTGCGGCCCCGCTCCGAGGGCTGCCCTGGCGGGGGTGGGAAGTCCGGACCGGGTTCGCAGGTCCAGCGGGTTGATCCCGGCAGCATGCACCCGCACCAGAATCTCCGTGGGCAGGGGAGCCGGGCGCGGCACCATCATCGGCACCAGAACCTCCGGGCCGCCGAAGTCGGTGAAAACCACGGCCCGCATCGCGGAACCGGCGTCCTGCTCAGCCATGCAGACCTCTTCCAGTAGGAGCGGCCACGCTCCTCGGGCGACCGCAGCGGCAATGCGCGCCACCGTAGGACGGCACCCTCTGTGACCCGCAAGCACCGTTGCTTCCCTTTGGGTAGGGTCGCAGGCAGGAGGCATTTTCATGACAACGACACCTGCCGATTCCCCCCGCCGCACCGCAGACGTCTACGCCACCCTGTGCCCGGCCCGCGACGTCTTGGACGTCCTGTCCGGCAAGTGGTCGGCCCTGGTCATCGGAGCCCTCGAAGAAGGCCCGCGCCGATTCACCAGCCTCCAGCACCGCCTCCAAGGCGTCAGCCCGAAGGTCCTGACCCGAACCCTGCGCCGACTGGAGGACTATGGCTTCATCACCCGCACCGTGATCGCGCAAGTCCCGGTCCGCGTCGACTACGCCCTCACGGACCTCGGGCGCGGCGCCGCAGCCCCGCTGGCCCATCTGCGCCACTGGGTCGAGACGAACACCCGGATCGGGTAGTCCCGGCTTCGACCATCGGCCTTGACGGACCGGCGTTCGCACGGCTTGCTACGCCGGCAGTGTCTTCCCCCCGGTACAGCCGGGCAGAGTTTCGATCCCCACGGTCCGGGCCGTGTTCGCCGCACGCACCCTGCTTATCGGCCGACCCTTCTCTGCCTCATTGTCGGGGACAGGTGGTTCGTGCGCTTTTGGTGTCCAACCTTTTGCACAGATTCGTCGTGGTGTCTTCCGCAGCGTTCGTGAACCTTTCTTAATGTGTGCAGCCGCCGAAATGACTCGGCGACACAACTCACCTGAGGTGGAAATAGCTGTGAGTCCTTTCAAGAATGCTGTCACCGGAAGCCCGGGGCGCGGGAAGGGGTCCCGTCGCTGGTCCCGGGCCGGGATCGCCGCATCGGCGGTGGCCACACTGGCGGCCACGAGCATGCTGGTTCCGGCCACCGCGGTAGGCGCGCCGGCCGCAGGAACGGCCGCGTCCGGTACGACGACCTCGTCGGTCTCCGGCGCGCCGGGCCGGTTCCTCCTCGTCGGCGGTACCGGCACCGGCCACGTCGCCGCGTTCGGGGTCGCCCGTGACGGTGCGCTGTCCAAGGCGGGCGCCCCGTTCGCCGCGGACGCGGGTTTCGCGGTCGTGGTATCGCCCGACGGCAAGAAGGCGTACGTCGCCAGCCTGTCGAAGAAGACAGTCAAGGGTTACTCGATCGGTGCGAACGGAGCGTTGAGCGCCATCCCCGGCGCCGTCGCCCAGTACGACGCGGCCGTCGTGGGACTGGCGTTCTCCCCTGATGGTTCGCGGCTGTTCGCTACGGTCGGGGGCCAGACCAGCGGCACCGTGCGCACCATCGCAGTCGCCCAGAACGGCGCACTGACCCAGGTCGGCCGGCCGGGCACGATACCCGGGACGAGCTACCTCAGCCAGCCGACCGTCTCCCCGGACGGTCGCTTCGTGTTCGCGACCAGCTTCTCCTCGAACACGGTGACCGGCTTTCGGATCGGAGCCGACGGCAGCCTCATCCAGAACGGTGAGCCGCTCGCCGCGGGCACCGGCCCCGCCCTGCCGAACATCACCCCCGACGGCCGTTTTCTGTACGTGACCAACGAGCAGAGCGCCGGCATCTCCGGCTACGCGATCGCAGCCGACGGTTCGCTGACGCCGACGCCCGGATCCCCGTACGCGACCGGCAACTTGCCGCACGGTGCGGCCGTGACCCCGGACTCGAAGCGCCTGTATCTCCCCGAGGCCGGCAGCAACGCGGTCTCCGGCTTCTCGATCGCCGACGACGGCGCACTCGTCCCGCTGGCCGGTTCGCCCTATGCCGGGCCGGCAAACAGCATGCCCGGGCGGATCGTGCTCAGCCCGGACGCGAGGCGCATGTTCCTCGTCGATGTCCTGACGCTGAGCCTGACCACGAAGGTGCACAGCTACGCGGTCGACGGGGTGGACGGCAGCCTGGCCCGAACCTCGTACCCGGCGGCGGACACCGGCGTGTTCTTCGCCGACGGCCCGTCCAGCGTGATGACTCCCAACCAGGGGCCGGCGGCGAAGATCAGCACCCTCTACAGCCACGACCGGACGGGAGTCTTCTCCGCCACGGGCTCGACCGACTCCGACGGCTCGGTCGTGCGCTACGAGTGGTCGTTCGGCGACGGCACGACCGCGACCACGACGACGCCCGAAATCACCCACACGTACGCCCAGTCCGGCTCTCGGACCGTCACCGTCACCGCGGTCGACGACGAGGGCTGCTCGGCCAACCGTGTCTTCAACGGCCAGGTCGTGACCTGTAACGGTGGTGCGAAGGGAAGCGCTTCGACGGTTCTCAACCTCGGCTGACGACGGTTACCACCGTCCGCCGATGATCGCCGCACACTGAATTCCGCGGCCCCGATCGGTGCCCGCGATATTCGACCGTTTTCCTGAATGACTTTGTTCCCCCGTCATGCAACGACGGGGGAACAGAGCCATTTCAGGAGCGTTCATTGCCGCCCCTCCACAATATGTATCAGTTGGAAAGAGGTGGGCGGTGTCGAAGTCGGTGACTCGGCGACGGTGTGACCGGGGTCTCGCCCTCGATGTGGGCGGCGCGCGCAGCACAACTGCCCGGTCGAGCGTGGCGTGGAGCAGAGGACCGCTCCACCGGTGTACGGCATACCGGTGAGCCGACCCCGGTGCCCCCTGCGGGACAACGGGTCGGCTCACCGGACTTCGGTCGAAAGCGACCGGCGCGACGAGTGCTCTCAGGCGGCCGGCGGGGTGCCGAGCACCAATCCGTAGGCGCGGCGGTCGACACGGCCGGTCAGGTCGATGGTGATCGCCTTCTGCTCGGTGAACTCGTCGAAGGCGTCCTCGCCGAGCTCGCGACCCACACCGCTCTGCTTGAAGCCGCCGAACGGCATGTGCTGAGAGATGTTGTGCCAGTCGTTGATCCAGACCGAACCCGCCTGGAGCCGACCGGCCACCTCCAAGGCGCGCGGCACGTCCCGGCTCCACACACCGGCCGACAGGCCGTACTCCGTGTCGTTGGCGATGTCGACGGCCTCGTCGACGGAGTCGTACGAGAGCACCGACAGCACCGGGCCGAAGATCTCCTCGCGAGCGATGCACATGTCGTTACGGACACCGGTGAAAACGGTCGGCTCGATCCAGAAACCCTTCTCGTAGCCCGGCCCCTGCGGAGTTCCGCCGCCGTGGACCACGGTGGCTCCCTCCCTTTTTCCGCTCTCGATGTAGCCGAGGATCCGATCGCGCTGGACGGCCGACATCACGGGGCCGATGTCGGTCGTCGGATCGAAGGGGTCTCCCACCTTCAGCGACTTGAGACGGGCCGTCAGCCGCTCCACGAACTCGTCGTGCAGGGAAGAGGGCAGCAGCAGCCGCGTGCCGGACTCGCACGCCTGGCCGGCGTGGAGCAGGAAGGCGTAGATCGAGCCGTCGACCGCCGCCTCGAGGTCGGCATCGTCGAGGACGATGTTCGGTCCCTTGCCGCCGAGTTCGAGGGTGACCCGCTTGATCGTGTCCGCGGCGCCACGCATCACCTTGCGGCCGACCTCGGTCGAGCCGGTGAACGACACCTTCCGCACGTCGGGGTGTCGGACGAGGTGTGCGCCGACCGTCTCGCCGTCACCGGTGACCACGTTGAACACACCGGCCGGGAGCCCGGCGTCGCGCAGGATCGCGGCCAACTCCAGCGCCGCGATGGGCGTTTTCTCGTCGACCTTGAGCACCACACTGTTGCCGGCCGCGAGCGCGGGTATCGCCTTCCACACCGCGATGACCAGCGGAAAATTCCACGGCGCGATGCCGACGCAGACCCCGATCGGCTCCCGGCGGACGAGCTGGGTGCTCAGCACCATGCCGGTGACCGGGCCCGGACGCTCCCACGCGTACGAGCGGGTCAGGTCCGCGTAGTGCCGCAGGTGCGCGAGCGGGAAACCGACACAGATGGCCTGCGACAGACGCAGCGGGAAGCCGCACTCGCGGGCGCCGATCTCGGTGAACTCCTCCACGCGCGCGCCCAACGCCGCGATCACGCGATCCAGGACCGCGGCCCGCGCCGCCGGCGCAGTGTTGCGCCAGGTGCCTTCCTCGAAGGCTTGCTTGGCGGCGGCGACCGCCGCGTCCGCGTGGCCCGTGTCGCCCTTGGCAGCGGTGGCCACCAGTTCTTCGGTGGCGGGGTTGATCAGCTCGTATCGCTCGTCCGTGTCCACCCATTCGCCGCCGATGTACATCCGGTAGTGCGAGACGCCATCCCGATCCACGGCGGGGCCCTCGGTCATTACAGCGGCCACCAGTTGCTCCTGTCCGATTCCGTTGCCGCCGAGCGTTGTGCCGGCGGCTTCGCCCTCACGTTAGGAAGGAACCCGCCGCCTCGGTGTCCAAGTAGTTGGACATCCGCGCGCCCCGAGGTCCGCACGGTTCCCCGGGGAAGTCCCCTTGTGGAGCCCCCGCGCGAATGTGTACAGACTCTTGGACACTTCCGGGCCCGGACCTTCCCAACGGAGGACGTGCCCGGTCCAATGAGCCGACCGGAGGGTGGTGCGTCCAGGCCCGCCGCGCCCCGAGAACCGGGGAACGCCCCGAGAACCGGGGAACAGGGAACCCGAGGAGGCCCGCGTGCCCGCCGCCCCCGAGAAGCTTCACGTTCGACGGATCAGCCCCGACATCGAGTCGTCGTGGGCGAGGTCGCGGTTGAACGGTCTGCACGAGGACGACAGACCGCAGCTCGTGCAGGGCACGCCGGCCAGGGACGGCAGCCTGGCCCGTGCGGCTGCCCCGGTTCTCGAACAGGCGCGGGCGGAACTGGCCGGCACCTCGCTGGTCCTCGTTCTCGCCGACTGCGAGGCGCGTCTGTTGTCCATCCACTGCGAGGACAGGTCGATGCGGGGGGCGCTCGACGGTGCCGGCCTCGTGCTCGGGGTCGAACTCGGCGAGGACCAGGTGGGCACCAACGCGGTCGGCACCCCGCTGGAGATCCGGCAGCCGCTCACGGTCCGCAAGGACGACCACTTCATGGAGGCGTTTCGTCGGTTCGGCTGCCACGGACATCCGGTCGTCCACCCGATCACCCGCAGGCTCGAAGGCGTCCTCGACCTCGGCGGTATCCGGGACCACGAGTACTCGTTGGTCCCGGCTTTCGTACGGCGACTGGTCCGCGACATCGAGGAGCGCCTCCTGCTCGACTCCACCCGCCGGCAGCAGCGGTTGCTCGCGGCGTTTCAGGCGGCGTCGCGCGATCACCGGCGCCGGGTGCTGGTCGTCGGGCAGGGCCTGGTCCTCGCCGACCCGCCGGCCCTGGCCCTGCTCCAACCGGCCGACCACGCCGCAGTGCGGGCCTGTGCGGACGGGGCGCGGGAGATGGGCGCGGCGACACTTCGGCTGCCCCTGCTCTCCGGCCGTACGGTCACGCTGCGGTGTGTGCCGGTCGACGGCAGCGACGGGGTGTTGATCGACATCGTCGCGGACGAGCGCGAAGGCTCGCTCGTGGACGTCGGCGAAGTGACGCTCGACTGGCCGCTGCTCGTTGTGGGCGAGCCCGGCAGCGGACGAACCACCGAGGCGCAGCGGGCCGTCGGGCGAAACAGGAGCACCCTCGACGCGACGGACGTCCTGCGGCAGGGAGAACAGGCCTGGATCACCCGGATGACCGAACTGCTGGCGCTCGAAGGGCCGCCGCTGATCATCGAGAACATCCAACTGCTGTCCGAGCCGCTGACGGCGCTGCTCGCCTCCCGCCTGCGCCGGGCACGGCGCAGGACGACGCTGACATCGACACCGGGCGAGCACCTGGACGGGCCCCACGCTTCGCTGGTGGCGTTGTGCAACGCGCGCCGTGACCTCGTCCCGCTGCGCCGCAGGCCGTACGAGGTGCCCCGCCTCGCGGAGCACATGCTGGCCGACCTCGACGTGCCCGGCCGTCCCCGCTTCACCGCCGACAGCCTGCGGGTGCTCGCCACGCAACCGTGGCCCGGGAACCTCGCCGAACTGCGCCGGGTGGTCGCGACCGTCGCGAGCACCCGTCCGGAGGGCGACATCGCGCCCTCGGACCTGCCCGCCTCGCACCGGGACGCGCCCGCGCCCGCTTCGCCGTTTCGCCAGGCGGAGCGCGAGGTCATCGTCGCCGCGATCGAGGCCGCCGGGGGGAACAAGCTCCGGGCGGCCCGTGCGCTGAGTATGAGCCGGTCCACCCTCTACAACCGGATGCGGGTGCTGCGCATCACGTGACCCGTCGCCGTGCCGGCACGGTCAGGACGAGGCTTCGTCCTTCCAGAGCCCGCGGGCCTCCAGCATCTCGATGAGGTGGTCGGCGCTCTCCAGGATGTGCTGTTCCATCAGGGAGCGGGCCATGCGGGCGCTGCGCCGGCGGAGCGCTTCGAGGATGAGCGGGTGCTCCTCGCGGGTGGCCGCGACCCGGCCTTCGATGGAGACGTAGAAGCGGTTCGGCAGGTGCCGGACGACGGAGCGGAGCAACAGGCTGAGGCGGTGGGAGTCGGCGGCGAGATTGATCTGCCGGTGGAAGGCGTGGCCGTGTTCGACCATGGCTTCCTCGTCGCCGGCTTCGGCTGCCGCCTCCTGCATCTTGACGATGCTCTCGAGCTCGTCGAGCTGCTCGGCGGTGATGTCCTTGGCCGCCCGGGCGGCCAACTCGCCTCCGAGCTGGGCCTGGACCCAGAACAGGTCGCGCACGTCCTGCCGGGAGAACGCGGTGACGACGAAGCCGCGGCGGGGAACCAGCTCGATGAAACCCTCGCTGCTCAGGGCGACCAGCCCTTCGCGGACCGGCGTGTTGCTGACGCCGACGGCTTCGGCGATGGGCTCCATGCGCAGGAACTCGCCGGGCCGTACCTCACCGGAGATGATCAGCTCACGGACGTAACTCGCGACCTCTTCGGAGAGTTGCTGCCGCTTGGATTCGCCGCGCGCCATGAGTGCCCCGTTCGCCTGTGCCTGTCGATCCTTCGCCGACGACGCATCCTGTTGACACATCATATAGGAAGTTCCGCAGCCCACTCCGGCCGGAAGACGGTCCTGCCCTGGCCTTCGACTTCGCCCCGTACGCCGCGCGGGCGGGCGACCGTACCCGGATCGGGGCCCGGGTCAGTGGATGTGCAGCGACCGCATCTTGTTGTAAAGCGTGGAACGGCTGACTCCGAGGGCACGCGCCGCCCGGAGTTTGTTTCCCCCTGCGGCGTCGATCGCGGCCAGGATGATCTCGCGCTCCGCCTGACGAAGCGGGGAGGCCGACGGTGGGGTGCGGCGGTGCGAGAACGGCAGGTCCGAGGGAATGATGTCGCCCGCCGAACGGATGTCGGCGAGTATCCGGACGACGCCGCGCAGTTCCGTGAGATTTCCGTGCCAGGGCTGTTCGCTCAGGATGCGCACGGCGTCGGGGGCGAGCCGGACCCGGCCGGGCCCGGCGATGTCGGCGAGCATCCGCTCCGCGAGCGGGGCGATGTCGTGCCGGCGCTGCCGAAGGGGTGTCAGGTCCTGCCGCGCCGCGTAGACCCCCACGAGCGGCGCGTGCGTGGTCTCCAGATGCTTGCCCGGGGAGGTGGTGAGTACGACGTCGCGCCGTGTGGCGCGCAGGAAGCGGGCCAGCAGCGTCACCAGATGTTCGGACAGGTACGGGAGATTGTCCACGACGACCGCCGGGCCGTCCGACTCCAGCAGCGTCTTCACCACCGCGACCCAGTCCTGCTCGCCCTGTCTGCGCACGTCCGCCGCGTCGAGCACGCACGCATCGGCGCCTGCCGCCCGGCGGGCCTGCGTGGTACGCCCGGTGCCGGATTCGCCGACGATCAGGAGAGGTCGGGCCGCCCCGGTGGCGTGGCCGGCGCGACCGCGCGGGGCGCCCTCTTCGGGAACGATGCGGATTCGTACCCCGTCGGCTCCTTCGATCCGGGTGCAACCCAGCCGGACCTTCCGGCCGGAGGCCAGGGTGAGCCGTCGAGTCGCCTCGCCGACCGATTGCGCCGTCTCGGACCAGGTGCGGATGATCGCCTGGTCAGCCGGCTGGAGCAGGTCCAGGGCAAGGGGAGTGGAGAGCACGAGCCCCTGCCCGATCACCATGACCGCGTGGCCGCGACGGCGTGCAGCGCTGTGGAAGTCCGCGAGAAGCCGTTGCTGCGCGTGGTCCGCGTCGAGCCGGAGCCGGTTCTCGATGTCTCGGACCACGCGCCGGGCCAGGGGTTCCAGCAGGGGGTGCTCGTCCTTCGTACGGCAACTGATGCTGAAGACGCCTTCGAGCCGATGCGTCACCGGGTGGACGACGGGGTGCCCGTAGCAGACGAACGGCCGGAACGCGGACACGGCATGCTCGTGCCCGCGCACGAGCACTCCGCGCCCGGTCACGGCGGGAGTGCCGAGGGCGTTGGTCCCCAGGTTCTCTTCACTGGCCCGGATCCCCACGGCGATTCCCAGGTCCGTCATCTCTTGGCGAACGGCCCGGTTCACGTACCGGATGTCGACCACGGATGCCGAGATGTCGCCGAGAAGGAGGATTGCCGGGGCGCCGTCGAGTTCGCGTCCCACCTGTTCGAGGACCGGACGCGCGGCACGAACGAGCGGGCCGTCGAGGCCGGCGGACCGTGGAGGCTCCACGTCGGATTCGCCGCATGGCTGCGAGCGCGTTCCTGACGACTTGATTTCCGATCGCATCCGCCGACCACCGCTCCGTGTTTCAGTCCGGTCAGTTGACATGAACGCATGAACGAGTCTGGAATAAAATATATACCCGGATCGAGGGGTCCACCGACCGCCGGACAAGGACGTCACGGCACTCGGTCAGGGCGACCGTTCCCGATCGCGCCAGAGCCCCCGCTCCTCGAGCACCTCGACGAGCCGATCGGCACCCGCCAGGATATGACGTTCCATCAGCACGCTCGCTCGGTGTGCCTGCCGACGCCGCAGGGCGTCCAGAAGGAGCGGATGTTCGACCCGGGTGTCGGCGACCTGGCCCTCGATAGCGGCGTAGAACCGGTTGGGCAGGTGCTTGACGACCGAGCCGAGCAAGAGGGCGAGCCGGTGCGAGTCCGCCGTCAGATTGATCTCGCGGTGGAAGGCGTGGCCCAGGTCGGCGACGCGGTCGGTCGCGCCGTCGTCGACGGCTTCCTGATAGGCGCCGAGGGTGGCCTCCAATCGAGCGAGCCTCGCCGGTGAGATGCGCTGCGCCGCGCGAGCGGCCAGCCTCGCGGAGAGCTGCGCCTGGACCCAGAACAGGTCCCGGACGTCCTGCCGAGTGAACGGCGCGACCACAAAGCCGCGGCGGGGGACCAGTCGGACGAGACCCTCGCTCTTGAGCATGAGCAGGCCTTCGCGCGCCGGCGTGCTGCTGACGCCGACGGCCTCGGCGACGCGCTCGATGCGCAGGAACTCGCCCGGCCGTACCTGCCCCGAAATGATCAGTTCGCGTACGTGGCTCGCCACTTCGGCGGGGAGGGACCGCCTTCCGTGCGGTCGAGCCCGCACGGTGTCCCCCTCGTTGGTTGCCATGAGCTTTCCGCCCTTCCCGCCGGATCGCCGAGCACCCCTGTGAGCTGCGACGGCGCTTGCGTATACATAATATATTCCGTATCTTCGCGTTACCAGGAGCGCATAGCGAAAGGACCTCCCATGGCCGGCCTCTACTTCGAGGAGTTCGAACCCGGTGCCGTCATCGAGCACGTCAACCGCCGAACGGTCACCGAGACGGACAACGTCCTTTTCAGCACCCTGACGCTGAACCTGGCGCCGCTGCACTTGGACGCGGAGTACAGCAAGAACAGCATCCACGGCCAACGCCTGGTGAACAGCCTCTTCATCCTGGGGCTCGTCTCGGGCATCTCGGTCCCGGAGACCACCCAGGGCACCACATTGGGCAACCTCGGCTTCCAGGAGATCAAGTTCCCCAAGCCCGTCTTCCACGGCGACACGATCCACGTGCGTACCGAGATCGTCGACAAGCGTGAGTCCAAGAGCCGCACCGACTCCGGCATCGTCACCTTCCGGCACTACGGCATCAACCAGCGCGACGAGATCGTCTGCGACGCGACCCGCGTCGGTCTGATGCTCAAGCGGTCCGCGGCCGAGAAGGCGACGACGGCGGCCTCCTGAGGACGCGACTCACCGAGAGGAGTCGGTATGGGCAACACGAGCCTGTTCGGTTCGTCGAGAACCCCGGTGTGGGTGCCCGGCGAAGCCGAACGCGAGCGCAGTCGCCTGCTGAAGGCCATGCGGCGCTGGGGCTACGAAACGCCGGCAGACCTGCACCGGGCGTCCGTCGACGATCCCGAGTGGTTTTGGCGGGCCGCCGTCGAGGACCTCGACATCACCTTCACGAAGCCGTTCGAGCGCGTCCTCGACGACCGCGAGGGCAAGCCGTTCCCGCGCTGGTTCCCCGGAGGAATCCTCAACGCGGCACAGGTCTGCGCCCACCGCCACGCGGTCGGTGCGCTCGCCGAGAAGACCGCCGTGGTCTACGAGGGCGACGACGGCCGGCGGCGTACCCTGACCTACGCGCAACTGGACGCCGACGTACGGCGGTTCGCGGCCAACCTCGCCGGTCTCGGCGTCACGCGCGGCGACCGGGTCGTTCTCTTCCTGCCGGTCGTCCCCGAGGCCACGGTGGCCTTCCTGGCCTGCGCGATGATCGGAGCCGTCTCGGTTCCCGCCTTCACCGGCTTCGGCTCCGAGGCGCTCGCCACTCGGCTGCGAGGCTCGGAGGCGGTCGTCCTCGTCACCGCGGACGGGACCACCCGCCGCGGCAAGCGCGTGCCGCTGAAGCAGACCGCCGACGAGGCACTGGCGTCCGCGCCCTCCGTCCGACACACCGTGGTGGTTCGCCACCTCGCCGACGGCGTCTCCATGCGGGAGGGCCGGGACCTCTACTGGGACGAACTCGAACCGAACCCGGCCCCGGTCGACACGGTCGCCACCGACCCCAACGACCCGCTGGTCATCGTCTACACCTCCGGTACCACCGGCGCCCCCAAGGGCATCGTCCACTCCCACGCGGGCCTGGCCGTCAAGGCCGCCTCGGACTTCGGTTACGGGTTCGACGTGCACAGCGAGGACGTCATCGCCTGGATCAGCGACATGGGCTGGATGGTCGGCCCACTCCTGATCATGGGCGGCCTGCAACTGGGCGCCACCGTCGTCTTCACCGAGGGCGTGCCCAACCACCCCACCCCCGCGCGGTTCTGGGAGATCGTCGAGCGCAACGGCGTCACCGTGCAGGGTGTCGCACCCACCGCCATTCGGGCCGTCATGGCCGCCGGCGACACCACGTTCGGCAACCTCGACAGCCTTCGCTCGTTCGTCTCCACCGGCGAGGCCTGGGACGAACCCACCTGGCGCTGGCTGTTCGAGACCGTCGGCGAGGGCCGGCGCCCGATCGTCAACTACAGCGGCGGCACCGAAGTCGGCGGCGGACTGCTCAACAGCTTCCCGTTCCTGCCCATGGACCCGGCGTCGTTCAACGGGCCGCTGCCGGGCATCGACGTCGCCGTCCTCGACCAGGACGGCAAACCCGTCGTGGGCGAGATCGGCGAACTCGCGGTGCTCAACACCTTCCCGGGCATGACCCACGCCTTCTGGCAGGACCGTGAGCGCTACCTGGCGACCTACTGGAGCCGCTGGGACGGGGTTTGGGTCCACGGCGACCTCGCCGCCGTCGACAGCGACGGCACCTGGCGGATCCACGGCCGATCCGACGACGTCATCAAGGTATCCGGCCGCCGGGTGGGCCCCGCCGAGATCGAAACGTCCCTCCTCAAGGACCGCAGGATCGCCGAGGCCGCCGTCATCGGAATCCCCGACCCACAGCGCGGGCAGCGCGTGGTGGCCTTCGTCGTGCCGAACGACCCCGACGTCGACCACGTGGCCCTCGCCGCCACGGCGGTCCACAACGTCGGCCGCTCCTTCGCCCCGACGCTGCATGTCGTGGCGACGTTGCCCAAGACCAAGAACGGCAAGATCATGCGCCGCGCCATCCGCGCCCGCTATCTGGGGGGCTCGCCGGGCGACATGTCCTCACTCGACCCCGCGACCCCCCTGGAAGACATCCCTGTGCACGAAGGAGAGAAGTGATGGCCGTGACCGAACCCGGCGACCTGGAGCTGATCCGAAAGTCGGTGCGGGAGTTGGCCCGCCGCTTCGACCTGGGGTACTGGCGCGAGAAGGACAAGAAGCACGAATACCCCTGGGAGTTCGTCAAGGCGTTCGCCGACGGGGGCTGGCTCGGCGCGATGATCCCCGAGGAGTACGGCGGCCTGGGGCTCGGCCTCACCGAGTCGGCGCTGATGATGACGGAGATCGCCGAGTCCGGGGCCGGCATGAGCGGTGGTTCGGCCATCCACTTCTACGTCTTCCCGCCGGCCCCGATCCTGCGATACGGCTCCGAGGAGATGAAGCGCCGCTACCTGCCCAAGCTGGCCACCGGCGAAATGCTCATGGCGTTCGGCATCACCGAACCCACCGCCGGAGTGGACACCTCCCGCATCCGGACGAAGGCCGACAAGGTCGACGGCGGCTGGGTGATCAACGGCCAGAAGGTCTGGATCACCAACGCGCAGAACGCCCACAAGATCCTGCTCCTCGCCCGCACCTCGCCGCGCGACGACAGCAAGCCGCTCGACGGCATGTCGCTCTTCTTCACCGACCTGGACCGCTCGCGGATCACCGTGCGCGAGATCGACAAGCTCGGCCGCGCCGCGATCGACTCCAACGAGCTGTTCATCGACAACCTGGAGGTCGGCGACGACGAGGTGGTCGGCGAGGTCGGCCAAGGCTTCCGCTACCTCATCGACGGCCTCAACCCCGAGCGCATCGTGGTGGGCATGGAGGGCGTCGGTCTGGGCCGTGCCGCGCTCGACCTGGCCGCTACCTACGCCAACGAGCGGGTCGTGTTCGACCGGCCCATCGGCAAGAACCAGGCCGTCGCCCACCCGTTGGCCGACTCGTGGATACGCCTGGAGGCGGCCGAACTCGTCTGCATGAACGCCGCCCGGCTCTTCGACGCCGAGCAGGCCTGCGGCAAGGAGGCCGCCGCCGCGAAGTTCCTCGGGGCCGAGGCCGGCTTCCAGGCGTGCGACCGCGCGATGCAGACCCACGGGGGCTTCGCGTACGCGAAGGAGTACCACATCGAGCGGCTGTGGCGAGAGGCACGCCTGCTGCCGATCGCGCCGTTCTCCCAGGAGATGGTGCTCAACTACATCTCCGCCAAGGCGCTCAACCTCCCCAGGTCCTACTGACCGAGTGTCGTCGGGGGGAGCGACCCCCCGCGGCCCGATCGCGAGGAACGACCGTTCGGCGCGGAACCCGGAGCAGGTACTCCGCAGTCCGCGCCGGACGCGCAGGGGATTCCCCAGACGCGCAGGCGATCCGAAAGAACGTGAGGAAGACATGCGTGAGGTAGCGGTCCGCCTACCGGCCGGCGGTTTGGGCACGGACGAGCGGCACAGGCCGGTTGCCGGTGATCTCGGATGAGCGGGCCCTTGGCGGGCGTTCGCGTGGTCGCCCTCGCCGGAATGGGCCCGGTTCCGTTCGCGTGCATGCTCCTCGCGGACATGGGTGCCCACGTCGTCCGGGTGACCCGGCCGGCCAACCGGGTCTCCCGCGCCCTGAGTCAGACCGACGGCCTGCGCGAGGAGCACGACCTGGCCAACCGGGGCGTGGACACCGTCACCCTGGATCTGAAGGCCCCCGAGGGCGTGGAGTCGGTCCTGCGCCTGGTCGAGGCGGCCGACGTCCTCGTCGAGGGCTACCGACCGGGCGTGGCCGAACGATGCGGCCTCGGGCCGGAGACCGTACTCGGGCGAAACCCCGCCGTGGTGTACGCCCGCCTCACCGGATACGGGCAGAGCGGACCGCTGTCCAAGACGGCCGGCCACGACATCAACTACGTCGCGCAATCCGGGGCGCTGCACGCCATGGCTCGGGTCGGCGAAGCCCCCCGCCCGCCGATCAACCTGCTCGGCGACTACGCGGGCGGCGGAACCCTGGCCGCGTTCGGGATCGTGTGCGCCGTACTGGAGGCGCGGACGTCGGGCCGCGGGCAGGTCCTGGACGCCGCGATGATCGACGGTGTGGCGCTGCTGACCGCCAAGCTCCAGGGGCTTCGGGCCGCCGGGCTCTACGACGACGTGCCCGGAACGAACTATCTCGACTCCGGGGCGCCGTTCTACGACACGTACTCGTGCAAGGACGGTGGCTACCTAGCGGTCGGGGCGCTGGAGCCGGACTTCTACCGGGAGTTCGTCTCGCGCCTGGGCGTGGACGTCGGCGACTGGCCGGATCAGGACGACCGCAGCGGCTGGCCGCGGCTGCGCGAACTGATCGCCGCGTCGATCGCGACCAGGACGCGCGCGGAGTGGGCGGAGGTCTACGCCGGCACCGACGCCTGTGTCACGCCCGTGCTCTCGTTCGACGAAGCGGCCGAGGATCCCCACAATGCGCACCGTCGGGTCTTCCAGCGCGTCGAGGGTGTGCTTCACCCGTCGCCCGCGCCACGCCTGAGCCGCACACCCGGGCGTAGGCCCGCGACGCCGAACTCGCAGCCCGAGGACGTGCGTCGGCTGATCGAGTCCTGGAACTCCCGGGCGGCCCCGGTGGCCGACTCCGCGGGTGACCACCGCGGCCATGCCCCGGCAACCGCCTCTTCCTCCTGAACCGAAAATCTCCGAGTTCCGTGTGCGCGCGACCGTGCGCCGGCGCTTGCGTCGAAGCCGAAAGGACGGCCATGCCCCCCGTGGAACGACCGCCGCAGAACGGGCTGTTGTCCGGCCTCAGGGTCGTCGAGGTGTCGAGCTACGTGGCCACTCCGCTGTGTGGGCTCACCCTCGCCCAACTGGGGGCCGACGTCCTCCGGGTCGAGCCCCTCGGCGGCGCGGCCGACCGCACCAGATGGCCGCTGGCGGACTCCGGCACCAGCCTCTACTGGGCGGGCCTGAACAAGGGCAAGCGCGCCGTCGCCGTCGACATGGCGTCCGCGCGCGAACGCGCGAGAGTGGCGGACCTGATCGTCCGGGGCGGCCCGTGTGTCGTGGTGAGCAACAGCGACCGATACCCGGAACTCGGTTACCCGGAGCTCAGTGCCCGCCGCCCGGACGTGATCCACGTCCTGCTGCAGGGACGGGCCGACGGGGGCGCGGGGGTGGACTACACGGTCCAGGCCGGAACCGGATTCCCGCTGGTCACCGGCCCGGCGGAGCGCGCGGAGCCGGTCAACCACGTGCTCCCCGCGTGGGACATCGCCGCCGGTCTGTACCTGGCGATCGGACTGCTCGCCGCCGAGCGCGACCGGCTGCTGACCGGACAGGGCCGGGCGATCCGCGTCGCGCTCGACGAGGTCGCGCTCGCCACCGCGGGGAACCTCGGATATCTCGCCGAGGCGCAGGTCACCACCCACGACCGCGGGAAGTCGGGCAACGACGTCTTCGGCACGTACGGCCGCGACTTCGAGACGGCGGACGGGGAGCGGGTGATGGTAGTGGTCCTGACGAAGCGACACTGGGCCAAACTGCTGGCCGCGACCGGACTGACGGCCGCTTTCGACGGCCTGTCGAACGCCCTGGGTATCGACTTCTCCGGTGAGTCGCAGCGCTACGAACACCGCGAGCTGATCTCGACGTTGCTGGCGCGTTGGTTCGCCGCGACGCCGTTCGCCGAGGTGGCACGGCTCCTGGACGAGCACCGGATTCTGTGGGAGCGCTACCGGAGCTTCGCGGAACTCGGACGCCACGGCGGTGCCGAGTTGCGCAAGCGTGACCTGTTCGCCGTCGTCGACCAGCCCGGTGTGGGCCCGCACCTGGCCCCGAAGTCCCCGATCGTCGTGGACGGTGTGCGGCTGCCACCGCTGCCGTCCCCGACGGTCGGTCAACACAACGCGGAGCTGCCGCCGTCGGCGGGGGACCGCGAGGGTTCTACCGGCGCTTGATCCGTCGACAACGCGTCGGCCCGGCCCCACGAGGCCGGGACGACGCGTTCAGTGCGTGCGGGGCAAAGGAATCCAGCACGAGGGTGCGCAGTCGCGCGACAGGCGGTCCGTCGAGTGGTGGGACGGACGGCGGAGTGTCGTACTCAGCCGTCGGCGGCGAGGATCCGGCGGGCCCGTTCCAGCACGGGCTTGTCGACCATGTGCCCGTCGATCACGGTGACCGATTCGCCCGCGGCGAGCACGGCCCGCGCCCACTCCCGCTCGCTCGCGGTCGGCGCGAACCGCTCCGCCACAACGGCGACCTGCGCGGGGTGGATGCACAGTTTCCCGGTGAAGCCGAGCCGGCGCGCGTGGTCGATGTCCGCGGCGAGGACGTCGAGATCCCGCACGTTGGTCGTGACCCCGTCCACCGGGGCGCCCAGACCCCTGGCCACCGACGCCGAGACCAGCCGGGAACGGGCATACGCGAGTGCCGTGTGGTCGTCGTGGGCGACCCCGAGTTGCCCGGCGAGGTCGACATTGCCCAGGGCCACCCGTACCGCGCCGGCGGTGGCGCACACCTCCATCGCCCGCTCGATGCCTGCCGCCGTCTCCACCAGGGGGATCAGCGCGGATTTCCCGGCCGCACGATGGGCGACGACCGCGAGGATGGAGGGGTCCTCGGACTTGGGCACCATCACGGGCATGCCGAAGCCGATCGCCATCGCCAGATCGTCGTCGCTCCACGGCGTGCCGGGCGCGTTGATCCGGACCACGGCGCTGTGGCCCGCGCCCAGCCACGCGGCGACGTGGTCGCGCGCGCGATCCTTGTCCGGTGCCGCTACGGCGTCCTCGAGGTCGACGATGACCGCGTCCGCGCCCGTGGCGACGGCCTTGTCGAACCGGTCCGGCCGGTCGCCGGGCACGAACAGCAGACTGCGCGCCGCTTCGACGCGGCTCACGAACAGGCTCATACGAAGGTCACCTCCGCCGTCGCGTGGCGCTCCTCGCGGTGCGTCGCGATCCGCAGCGCGGCCCCCTGATCCGTCGGTGCCCCCGACGCCAGCAGGCGTTCGCCCGCGAACACCGGGCGCCGCAGTCGGTAGGACAGCGAACGGACGGGACGGGTGGGGGAGTTGCGACGTACGAGCTCCAGCATCGCGAGCACCAAGAGCGGGCCGTGGACGACGAGTCCGGGATAGCCCTCCCGGTCGGTGACGTAGGGCATGTCGTAGTGGATGCGGTGTGCGTTCGCGGTCAGCGCGCTGAAACGAAAGAGCATGGTGGGGTCCACGTCCAGCGGGAACTGCCACTCCTGTCCGGACCGCGCCGCGGCGGCGGTGTCGAGTTCCGCCGGGTGCCCGCCGGCGCTGCGTCCCGACCGGTAGACGATGTCCTGGTCCTCCACCACGCACGTCTGGCCCTGTTGGAGGAACTCGCTGCGTACCGTGACGAAGAGCATTTCCCCGGTCGAACCCTGCTTGGTCGTCACCGAGTTCAGGCTGCTGACGCGCCGGACCGGCTCGCCGACGACCAGGGGCCGAGTGAACAGGCAGCGGCCGCCGGCGAACATCCGTTGGCGGTCGGGGATGGGCGGCAGGAAGTGGCCGTTCAGGGGATGTCCGTCGGAGCCCAGGTCCTGCTGCGCGGGCCACCGCAGGAAGTACAGCCAGTGCCAGAGTGGTGGCAGCGGATCACCGGCCCCCGAGACGGGGTGCGGCAGGTCGAGGACGGCCGAGAGCGCGGCGACCGGGCCGGGGGACAGTACGTCGTCGTCCGTGGTGGCTTGCGGACTCCAAGACTGCACGTACGGACTCAGCCCGCTCGGGATGATCTGCATGCCTCTCCTTGACAGGGTTCGAGAGCCTCCACCATGCGCAATGATGCGTGGCCCTGAGTGATAGAGAGCCGTGATGAGGGCGTGCCGGGGGCGCAAGGGCAGCAGCCGGCCCGGCTCCGACGCCGGCGGGCGCGAACGGTGCGGTCGATTGCCCTTACTCCTTGGTTGACAAGTATAATATAAAAAATATGACAGCCTTGTCGGGAGGATGACCGGATGCCCGAGTGCGATCCGCAGGTCGCGTGCGTCGATCATCGGCACGTCGACCGGATCGGCCCCGTCTCACCCGTCCTTCGGGACGCTGTCGGGCAACTCGGTGCCGGCCCTCGGCGAGCACACCGAACGGGGTCTCGCCGAACTCGCCCACACCGCGGCCCGAATCGAGGCACAGCGAGCCGCGGGCGCCGTCCGACCCGGAACGACCGACCGCTTGTCGCGGCACCGAAAACCCCGAAACACGAGGAGCACATGTGAGCACCCTGGACGCCCTCTCCGAGGACGAGCAGTTCGTCGTCAAGACGGTGCACGAGTTCGTCAACAAGGACGTGAAGCCCGTCGTCCGGGAACTCGAGCACTCCAACACTTACCCTGAAGCGCTGATCGAGCAGATGAAGAAGCTCGGGATCTACGGGCTCGCCATCCCCGAGGAATACGGCGGCAACGCCGTCTCCATGCCCTGTTACGTCCTGGTCACCGAGGAACTGTCCCGGGGCTGGATGAGCCTGGCCGGCGCCATGGGCAGCCACACCGTGGTCGCCAAGCTGCTGCTGCACTTCGGCACCGAGGAGCAAAAGCGTCGCTACCTGCCGAGGATGGCCACCGGCGAGGTCCGGGGCACCATGGCGCTGACCGAAGCCGGCGGCGGCTCCGACCTGCAGGCCATGCGTACCGTCGCCCGCAAGGACGCCGACGGCTACCTGATCAACGGCTCGAAGACCTGGATCACCAACTCCCGGCGCGCGCAGCTCATCGCGCTCATGTGCAAGACCGACCCGGACGCGAATCCCGCCCATCAGGGCATCTCGATCCTCCTCGTCGAGCACGGTCCCGGACTCACGGTTTCCCGCGACCTGCCCAAGCTCGGCTACAAGGGCGTGGAGAGCTGCGAGTTGGCCTTCGACGACTATCGCGCCCCGGCCGACGCCGTCCTCGGTGGGGTCGAGGGCAAGGGCTTCGCCCAGATGATGAAGGGTTTGGAGACCGGCCGTCTCCAGGTCGCGGCCCGCGCTCTCGGTGTCGGCCGGGCCGCCCTGGAGGACTCCCTCGCCTACGCCCAGGAGCGCGAGTCCTTCGGCAAGCCCATCTGGCAGCACCAGGCGATCGGCCACTACCTCGCCGACATGGCCACCCAGCTGACCGCCGCCCGCCAACTCACCCTGTACGCCGCGCGCGAGGCCGAGGCCGGCCGTCGGGTGGACATGGAGGCCGGCATGGCCAAGCTGTTCGCCTCCGAGACGGGCATGCAGATCGCACTCGACGCGCTTCGGATCCACGGCGGTTACGGCTACTCGACCGAGTTCGACGTCGAGCGCTACTTCCGGGACGCCCCGCTGATGATAGTCGGCGAGGGCACCAACGAAATCCAGAAGAACGTGATCGCGAGCCAACTCGTCAAGCGTGGCGGACTCGACGCCTGACGGTACGCGGAAAGCGGCGCTCCACCACGGCAGTGGTGGAGCGGGCAAGTCAAGCAGGCGGCCCGGACGAGGGCTGCCAGGAAAAACAGGAGCGCCCTCATGGCGAACATCGTTGTCTGTGTGAAGTACGTGCCCGACGCCACCGGCGATCGGCACTTCGCCGACGACCTGACCGTCGACCGCGACGACGTCGACGGCCTGTTGTCGGAGCTGGACGAGTACGCGGTCGAGCAGGCGCTGCGGATCGCGGAGGAGTGGGACGACGCCGAGGTCACCGTGGTCACGGTCGGCCCCGACGACGCCACGGACGCGTTGCGCAAGGCACTGGCGATGGGGGCCGACAAGGCGATCCACGTCCTGGACGACGACCTGCACGGTTCCGACGTCATGGGTACCTCGTTGGTGCTGGCAAAGGCGATCGAGAAGGCGGGATACGACCTGGTCGTGTGCGGTATGGCCTCCACCGACGGCACCATGGGCGTCCTGCCGGCGATCCTCGCCGAGCGCCTGGAAGTCCCGCAGCTCACCCTGCTCTCCGAGGTCTCGGTGGACGACGGACGCGTGACGGGCCGCCGCGACACCGACTCCGCCACCGAGCAACTGGAGGCATCCCTGCCCGCGCTGGTCTCGGTGACGGACCGGTCGGGCGAGGCGCGTTACCCGTCCTTCAAGGGCATCATGGCCGCCAAGAAGAAGCCGGTGCAGACGTGGGAGCTCGCCGACCTCGACATCGAGGCCGGGGAAGTGGGCCTGAACGGCGCGTGGACCGCGGTCGACTCGGCGGCGGAGCGTCCGGCCCGCACGGTCGGCACGGTCGTCAAGGACGAGGGCGAGGGCGGCAAGCAGCTCGCTGCCTTCCTCGCGCAGCGAAAGTTCGTCTAGGACACAGTCTCGCGGAGCGAAAGTTCGTCCAGGACACAGTCTCGCGGAGCGAAAGTTCGTCCAGGACACAGTCTCGCGAGCCCGAAGTCCGTTCACATTGCTAGGAGTTGCATTCCCATGGCTGAGATTCTCGTTTACGTCGACCACGTCGCCGGAGCCGTTCACAAGCCCACCCTGGAGCTGCTGACGCTGGCCCGCCGCCTCGGCGATCCCGTCGCCGTCGCGTTGGGCAACGGCGCCGAGGGCACTGCCGCGGTCCTGGCCGAGCACGGCGCGGTGAAGGTGTTGATCGCCGACGCGCCGGAGTTCGCCGAGTACCTGGTCGTCCCGAAGGTGGACGCATTGCAGGCCGCGTACGAGGCTGTCGGCCCGACTGCGGTGCTCGTCCCGTCCTCCGCCGAAGGCAAGGAGATCGCGGCCCGGCTCGCAGCCCGGATCGGCTCGGGCATCATCACCGATGCCTCGGACCTGGAGAACGGCGCGGACGGTCCCGTCGCGACGCAGTCGGCGTTCGCCGCCTCCTACACCACCAAGTCCCGTGTCTCCAAGGGAACCCCGGTCATCACGGTCAAGCCGAACTCGGCGCCCGTGGAAGCCGCCCCGGCCGCCGGTACGGTCGAGGCACTCGCCGTCACCTTCTCCGCGCAGGCCACCGGTACGAAGGTCACCGCCCGCGCCCCGCGCGAATCGACCGGCCGCCCGGAGCTGACCGAAGCCGCGATCGTCGTCTCCGGCGGCCGCGGCGTGGGCGGTGCCGACAACTTCTCGATCATCGAGACGCTCGCCGACGCGCTCGGCGCGGCCGTCGGCGCCTCACGCGCCGCCGTCGACGCCGGCTGGTACCCGCACACCAACCAGGTCGGTCAGACCGGCAAGTCGGTATCGCCGCAGCTGTACATCGCCTCGGGTATCTCCGGCGCGATCCAGCACCGCGCCGGCATGCAGACCTCGAAGACCATCGTGGCGATCAACAAGGACGCCGACGCCCCGATCTTCGACCTCGTCGACTACGGCGTGGTCGGCGACCTCTTCGAGGTCGTCCCGCAGTTGACCGAAGCGGTCAAGGCCCACCAGGGCTGACCGCGCACTCCCGCGCGCTCGGCCTGCCGGGTTCATCGCCCGGCGGGCCGGTGCGGACGAATGAGAAGGTGTTCCGCTGATGCAACTCGTCGCGATCGGCGTGTCGCTGACGCTGACCTTGGTCGGCGTCCTGCTGCTCGCCCGCGCCGTCGGCCGGTTCGTCCGGTTCTTCAGGCTCGGCCAGTCCGTCCCCCGGGGCAGCCGGACCGACAATCCGTACCAGCGCAGTGTGACGTTGGTCCGGGAGTTCCTCGGTCACACGCGGATGAACCGCTGGGGCATCGTCGGTTTCGCGCACTGGTTCGTCGCGATCGGCTTCCTGACCCTGCCGCCCACGCTGGCGCAGGCGTACGGACAACTCTTCGACGCCGAGTTCACGCTGCCGGTGATCGGCGACTTCACGCCGTTCGAGATGTATACCGAGTTCATCGGCGTCATGACGATCCTGGGTATCGCGGTGCTGATCGTGATTCGCCTGCTGAGCCTCCCCTCCCGGGCCGGGCGCAAGTCGCGTTTCGCGGGTTCGACGGCATGGCAGGCGTACTTCGTCGAGTACGTGATCCTCACCATCGGCCTGGCGATCTACGTGCTGCGCGGCCTGGAGGGCGCGATCCACCACGTGGACCACTACGAGGCCGGGTACTTCGCCTCGTACCCGCTGGTGGCGGCCTTCAAGGGCCTCTCGTTCCCCACCCTGGAGACCCTTGTCCCGCTGGTCGCGATGGTGAAGATCGGCGTGTCCTTCATCTGGATGATCGTGGTCTCGCTGAACACCGCCATGGGTGTGGCGTGGCACCGGTTCCTGGCCTTCCCGAACATCTGGTTCAAGCGCAACGCGACCGGGGCGACCGCCCTGGGCGCACTGCAGCCGATGACGACCGCAGGCAAGGAGATCGACTTCGAAGATCCGGGCGAGGACGCCGTCTTCGGTGTCTCCCAGGTCGAGCAGTTCTCCTGGAAGGGCATCCTCGACTTCTCCACGTGCACCGAGTGCGGGCGCTGCCAGTCGCAGTGTCCCGCCTGGAACACGGGCAAGCCGCTCTCTCCCAAGCTCTTGATCATGTCGCTGCGCGACCACGCGCACGCCAAGGCCCCGTACCTGTTGGCGGGCGGTGGCAAGGACGCGGAGGGCAACGAGAAGGCGACGCCGGAACAGCTCGCCGGGGTCCCGGCCGCGGCTCTCGCGGAAGCCGAACGCCCGCTGATCGGCACCGCGAACGCCGGCCCGAACGGACTGGGCGGCATCATCGACCCGGACGTGCTGTGGTCGTGCACCACGTGCGGTGCCTGTGTCGAGCAGTGTCCGGTCGACATCGAGCACATCGATCACATCGTCGACATGCGCCGCTATCAGGTGATGATCGAGTCCGCGTTCCCCTCCGAGGCGGGCACGATGCTCAAAAACCTGGAGCGCAAGGGCAACCCCTGGGGGTTGGCGAAGAAGCAGCGCGTCGACTGGACCAAGGAGGTCGACTTCGAGGTCCCGATCGTCGGCAAGAACGTCGACGACCTCACCGAAGTCGACTACCTGTACTGGGTCGGCTGCGCCGGCGCCCTGGAGGACCGGGCGAAGAAGACCACCAAGGCCTTCGCCGAGCTGATGCACATGGCGGGCGTCAGGTTCGCGATCATGGGCGGCGAGGAGAAGTGCACCGGTGACTCGGCCCGTCGCCTGGGCAACGAGCCGCTGTTCCAACAGTTGGGTCAGGAGAACGTCGCCACGCTGAACGCGGCGTTCGGCGAGGACGACGAGGACGAGTCGACGAGGAAGCCGAAGTCGGCCAAGAGGATCGTCGCCACCTGCCCGCACTGCTACAACACGATCGCGAACGAATACCCGCAACTGGGCGGCGAGTTCGAGGTCGTTCACCACACTCACCTGCTGCAGAACCTCATCGACGAGGGCGCGTTGGTCCCGGTCACCCCGGTCGACGGTCTGATCACCTACCACGACCCCTGCTACCTGGGCCGGCACAACAAGATCTACACGCCTCCGCGCGAGATCATGTCCGCCGTCCCCGGCCTGCGCCAACAGGAGATGCACCGCCACAAGGAGCGCGGCTTCTGCTGTGGCGCCGGCGGTGCGCGGATGTGGATGGAAGAGCGGATCGGCAAGCGCATCAACAACGAGCGCGTCGACGAGGCCCTGTCCCTGAACCCGGACATCGTTTCCACCGCGTGCCCGTTCTGCCTCGTCATGCTGACCGACTCGGTCAACGGCAGGAAGAACGAGGGCCGGGCCGAGGAGTTCGTCCAGGTCGTGGACGTGGCACAACTGCTTCTCGACTCGGTGAGGAAGCCGGCCGCTCCCGACCCGGCCGGGTAACGGACTCCCGCGCCAACGCCGAATGTCCCCCGCCCGAAGTGGGCGGGGGACATTCGGCACAGGTACGGCGTGGGCGGCGCGGCGCCCGATCGCCACCTCCCTCAGGAATCCGCGAAGAGGACCCCCGCAGCGAGCAACTCCTCGATGCGCGACGCGTCGTACACCTCGCCGGCGATCTCGCGCGTGTGCTGGCCGACGCGCGGGGCGGCCCCGCCGCGATCGGGCCGGGCCCCGTCGAATCGCCACGGCGGTCGCAGGAGCGAGACGCCGTTGTCCTCCGGCTCGAAGAGTTCGAGCCACTTGGTCTGCGGGTGGTTCATCACGCCGGACATGGTGAGGACGAGGGCGAACGGGACGTCCGCGTCGGTGAGCCGCCTTTCCCACTCGACCGACGGTCGGGTGAGGAATTCCGCCTGCACGACCTCCACCAGTTCGAAGTAGTTGCGCTCGCGCTCGGGGTACGTGGTGAACCTCGGGTCCTCTCCGAGATCCTGTCGGCCCATCGCCTCCAGCAGGCAATGCCAGAACTTCTGCGAGGAGGACAGGTGGATCGCGATGTCCTCGCCGACGGCGGTCTTGAGGCAGAAGTTCTGCGCCTGGGGGTGCCGGCTCTGCCGGCTGGGGTCCGTGTACCCGTCGTCGAAGTACTGGCTGACGGCGTCGGCGGTGAGGGTGCTGACCGCCTCCATGACGGAGGTCTCCATGTGCTGACCGGCGCCGGTGACGGCGCGGCCCACCAAGGCGGCCAGGACTCCGGTGGCGGTGGAGACGCCGGTGATCAGGTCGGCGAGGATGGTGCCGGACAACTGGGGGGAATCGGCGTCGCTGAGCAGGGAGTACAGGCCCGCGGACGACTGGCCGATGGTGTCGTAGGCGGGTCGTTGCGCGAGCGGGCCGCCGTTGCCGAAGCCGGTGACGGACGCGTACACGAGGTCGGGCCGCAGCGCGGTGCATTCCTCGGGTCCCAGACCGAGGGCGGACAGTTTTCCGGCGCGCAGGTTCTCCAGGACCACGTCGAAGCGGGGGATGAGCGCCTTCACCAGCTCGATGCCCTCGGGGGTCTTGAGGTCGACCGCGAGGCTGTGCTTGCCCGCGTTGTACTGGATGAAGTACGGGCTGCGGTCGTTCTTGAGGCGTCGAAAGTCCTCTCCGGTGCCCGGCTTCTCGACCTTCACCACCTCGGCGCCCAGTGCGCACAGGAGTGAGCTGGCGTAGGGGGCCGAGATGTATCCCCCCAGCTCCAGGATCCGGATACCGCTGAGCGGCTTGTGCTGCATCGGGGGGCCTCGTTCCGTTCGTGCGGTCGCCAGATGTCACGGGTAAGAAATACGAAGTGTTGCCTGCGAAAGGTCCGGAGGTCTTCGTCGCCGCAGCGACCCGCCTCTTCTTGCCTCCGACAGATGAGGAATATATTATATGTGAACTCAAGCGAGTGGTACAGAGGGAGACCCCGACATGGATGAACCCGCACGGCGGTCTGTGGACTTCTGCCGGCTGGACGAGGCGATCTCCCGCTATGTGCAACCAGGGGATGCCGTACACGTCATGATGGGGCACAGCCGCTGGAGCGCCCTGATCCGGGAGCTCGCCCGACAGCACTGGGGGAAGCCCTCCGAATTCACCCTGATCATGGCGAGCCTGTCCTCGCTGGGCGCGGTCCTCTTTCGATCGGGGAGCCTCAAGAAGGTCGTCACCGTCTACTCCGGCGACTCGTTTCCCGTCTTCACCCCCAACCCCGTGTTCCAGCAGGCCTACGCCTCGGGCGCGGTGGAGGTCGAGAACTGGTCCTTCCTCACCTACATCCAAAGGCTCCGTGCCGCGGCCACCGGTGTTCCGGCGGTCGTGACCGGATCGGTGCGCGATTCCTCGATGGTCGAGAACGACGCGTACCGGGAAGTGGATACCGACTTCGGCCGAGTCGGCCTGGTCGCCCCCCTGGTGCCGGACGTCACGCTGGTGCACGCCGCAGTGGCCGACCGGCAGGGGAACCTGGCGATCGCGCCGCCGATGTTCGAGGGCGTGGTCGGTGCCCTCGCCTCACGGCGCGGCGTGATCGCCACCGTCGAGAAGATCGTCGACGACCTGCGCCCGTGGTCCACGATGGTGCGCATCCCCGCCCACCGGGTCCTGGGCATCGTCGAAGCCCCCTTCGGAGCCCACCCCGGCGGCGTGTACCCGGGACCCTCGGGGGCGAGGCTGCCCGTCCAAGGCTACGTCGAGGACGTCCCCTATTGGATCTCCGTCCGCGAGGCGACCAGGCGGCCCGACTTCGACAACTGGATCAAGGAATGGATCCTGGAGCCCGTCGACCACGACGCCTACCTGGCGAAACTCGGACCGCAACGGCTCGAAGACCTGGTCCGGGCGGCCGAGAGCCCGGTGTGCGTGCCCGCCGGCACACGGCGGGACGAGCCGCCGACCGGCGCCGAACGCGCGGCGGTCTGGCTCGCCGATCTCGTCGCCCGACGCGTCGCCGAGACCGGGGCCGACACCGTCCTCGCCGGAGCCGGCCTCGCGAACCTCGCGGCCTGGGTCGGTGTCGCACGCGCCAAGGAGGAAGGCCACCGGGTCGCCCTCGCCGCGGAACTGGGACTGTGGGACTACACCCCCACCCCCGGTGACCCCTTCATCTTCAGCTTCGCCAACTTCCCGTCCTCGACCATGCTGCTCGACACCGAGCAGGTCCTCGGAAGCCTGGTCAACGGTCGGTTCTTCCGTTCGATCGCCTGCGTCGGCGCGGCCCAGATCGACCGGCAGGGCAACATCAACACGACCAGGATCGACGGCGGCCCCTACCTCGTCGGGTCCGGCGGCGGCAACGACGTGATCACCAACGCGGACGAGGTCCTGGTCGTCGGCACGATGGACCGCCGGCGCTTCGTCGAGCGGTGCGGCTATGTGACCAGCCCCGGCGGACGCGTCACCACCGTCGTCACCGACCTCGGAGTGCTGTCGAAGGAAGACGGGGAACTCGTCCTCACCCACGTGGCACCCGGTCCACGATCGCAGGCCCACCGCATCGCCCGCGTCCGGGAGCACTGCGGCTGGGACGTGACCGTCAGCCCGCTCCTGCGCGAACTCCGCGAGGTCACGGCCTCGGACGTCGAGGAACTCCGCTCCTTCGACCCCCAGGGGTACTTCCTCGGCCGCGCCCGCACCCAGGTTTCTCCCACAGCTTCCGGCACAGAAAGGAAGGCCGATGTCCGCACCCGTTGAAGAGACGGTCGGCGCCGAGGACTTCGCACAAATCCGCACGCAGGTAAGGCGGTTCATCCGCGAGGAGGTCGTCCCTCGGGAGCGGGAGATCGCCGACACCGATGCGATCCCCGAGGACCTGCGCCGCAAGGCCGCGGCGATGGGGCTCTTCGGCTACGCCCTGCCGCAGGCGTACGGCGGCCTGGGCCTGGTCATTACGCAGGATGTGGATCTGGCCTTCGAGTTCGGCTACACCGCGCTCGCCTTCCGGTCGCTGTTCGGCACCAACAACGGCATCGCCGGCCAAGTGCTCGTCGGCTACGGCACGCCCGAGCAGAAGAAGCAGTGGCTGGAGCCGATGGCGGAGGGCGAATGCCTCGCCTCCTTCGCGCTGACCGAGCCCGAGGCCGGGTCCGACCCGTCCGGCATGCGTACCACCGCCACGTGGACCGGGAACGGCTGGTCGATCAGTGGCGGAAAGCGGTTCATCACCAACGCGCCCCTGGCGAACCTCTTCGTCACCTTCGCCCGCGTCAAGGGCACCGAGGCCGAGGGCAAGATCGCGGTCTTCCTGGTGCCGGCGGGCACCGCGGGCCTGACCGTGGGCCCCAAGGACCGCAAGATGGGCCAGGAGGGCGCGAGCACCGCCGACGTCTACTTCGACGACGTGCGGGTCGGCGCCGACGCGCTGGTCAGCGGCGAGGTGGAGACCGGCTTCCGGGCCGCGATGACCGTCCTGGCCCGGGGCCGGGTGCACATCTCCGCCCTGGCGGTCGGTCTGGCCGAGCGGGCGCTCGACGAGTCGGTCACCTACTCCGCGCACAACCTGCAGGGCGGCGTGCCGACCGGCGACCGGCAACTGGTCCAGGCCATGTTGGCCGAGCAGCAGTCGCTGGTGATGGCCGGGAAGGCGCTGGCCCGCGACGCCGCCCGGCACTACCTCGACGGCACCGACCGCCGTATCGCACCGTCCGCGGCGAAGCTGTTCTGCACCGAGGCGGCCGGCCGGGTCGCCGACCTCGCCGTCCAGGTGCACGGCGGCAGCGGCTACATGCGCGAGACGGCAGTGGAGCGGGTCTACCGCGACGCGCGCCTGCTGCGGCTCTACGAGGGCACCAGCGAAATCCAGAAGCTGATCATCGGACGCGAGCTCATGCGCCGGGAACGCGCCGCCGGCGCCTGATTCCAGGGCTTGCCCCGTCCGTAGAGCGCAGATCCGAAAGGAACCACAGCAATGAGTCGCTACGCACGCTTCGCCCACCTGAGGGTGGACGGACCGGACCAGGCAGGGGTGATCGAGCTCGTGCTCGACGCCCCGAAACTCAACGCGGTCAGCGAGGAAGCCCACGCGGACCTGGCCGAGATCTGGCGTGAGTTCGACGCCGACCCCGGGGTGAAGGTCGTGCTGCTCCGGGGCGAGGGCAAGGGCTTCTCGGCCGGTGGCTCCTTCGACCTGGTCGAGAAACTGACCAACGACTACGACACCCGCACCCGCACCATGCGCGAGGCCAGGGACCTGGTCTACAACGTCATCGACTGCTCGAAACCGATCGTCTCGGCGATGCACGGGCCTGCCGTCGGCGCGGGCCTGGTGGCCGGCGTCCTCGCCGACGTGTCCGTGGTCAGCCGGACGGCGAAGCTCATCGACGGGCACACCAGGCTCGGCGTCGCCGCCGGAGACCACGCGGCGGTGTGCTGGCCGCTGCTGTGCGGCATGGCGAAGGCCAAGTACTACCTGATGACCTGCCGCCCGCTCACCGGCGAGGAGGCGGAGCGGATCGGGCTGGTGTCCCTGTGCGTCGACGAGGACGAACTCCTGCCTACCGCGCGCGAGATCGCCCTGGAACTCGCGCAGGGCGCCCCCACCGCGATCCGCTGGACCAAGCAGTCCCTGAACAACTGGTACCGCCAGGTCGCCGGATCCATCTTCGACGCCTCGCTCGCCCTGGAGTTCTACGGCTTCGGCGGCCCCGAGGTCCGGGAAGGGCTCGCCTCGCACCGCGAGCGCCGTAAGCCGTCGTTCTGATCGGGCTTGCGCCCACTCCCCGGTGTCCCTTCACCGGTGTCCACTCACCCGTGTCCACTCACCCGTGCCCACCGCCCCAAGGAGTTCTCTGATGAAGCCGTACCGGTCCATGCTGTTCGTCCCCGGCCACAAGCCCACGTGGGCGGCCAAGGCCATCGCCGCGGGCACCGACGCGGTCATCCTCGATCTGGAGGACTCGGTGCCGGCCGCGGACAAGGCCGACGCGCGCAAGACCGTTCGGGAGACGATCGAGCGGCTGCGGGCGGAGGGCGTGCGCGCCGACATCTGGGTGCGCCCCAACAGCGTCGACAGCGGTCTGTTCGGTGCCGACGTCGAGGAGGTCGTGACCGCAGGTCTGGCCGGACTGTTCCTGCCCAAGGTCTTCACCGCTCAGGAGATCGTCCGCATCGACGCGATCGTCTCGCACATCGAGGCCCGGGAAGGCCTCGAGGCGGGCTCGATCGGCCTCATCGTCAGCTACGAGACCGCGATTTCGATGGCGCACTGCGAAGAGATCGCGGCAGCGAGCCCCCGGATCTCCAGCCTGCTGGGCGCGACCGGCCCCAACGCCGACGTCGGCCGCGAACTCGGCTTCGAGTTCACCCCCGAGGGCCTGGAGACGCTCTACCTGCGCAGCCGGATCGTGCTCGCGGCCCGGGCGGCCGGTCTGCACCACCCGGTGTCGGGGGTCTGGCAGGACATCGCCGACCTCGACGGGTTCCGGCGCTTCGCCGAGGACAATCGCCGACTCGGCTACCGCGGCATCGTTCTCATCCACCCGTCGCACGTGGCCTTGGCGAACGAGGTCTTCACGCCCGCTCCGGAGGTCGTGGAGCACTACCGACGGATGATCGCGGCCTTCCGCGAGGCCGAGGCGCAGGGCAGCGCGGCCGTCGACTTCGAGGGGCAGCACATCGACCTCGCGCACGCCAAGACGGCGCAGGGCGTACTCGATCTCGCCGCGGCCATCGGCCGGGAGTAACAGGCGGCCGAGCCCGGGTGACGGCGGCATCCCCGCCCGGCGAGGCGACGCGGGGATGCCGCCCGCAGGAGCCGGCAGCCGCTGAAGGACCTGGACGGCTCGGATGTCACCGGCTCGCGCCCGCCGGAGACGGCGCCCCGATCGTTGCCCTGGAAGGGGGTGACATGTGAACAGCACAGAAATATTATCTGTCATATATCCCGAGTGGGCCCGGCTCCGATGTGGTCCCCACCCGGGCTCTCTGCCAACGGAAGGCCCTGTGACGTGCTCGGATCGAACGAGACCCTCGTGGAGCGCCTCGCGGCCTTCACCGCGGACAGCGACTTCGACCGGCTGCCCGCCGACGTGATCGACGAGAGCAAGCGGATCCTCCTCGACTCGATCGGCTGCGCCCTGGGCGCGATCGACGAGCCCAAGGGCCGCATCGGCATCGAGTACGGCCGGATGACCGGAGGAACGGGCGGCGACGCGACGATCATCGGCACCGGCGACAAGGTGTCGGTCTTCGGCGCCGCGTTCGCCAACGGCGAGCTGATCAACACCCTCGACGCCGACGCCGTGCTGCCGCCCGGACACGTCACCCCGTACGTGCTGCCGGGCGCCATGGCCGTCGGCGAGAGCGTGCGCGCGTCCGGGAAGGACGTCATCGCCGCGGTGGCCGTGGCGCACGAGATGTCGTACCGCATCGGCAAGGCCATGGATTACCTGCGGGACTTCAAGGACGGCAAGGTGTCCCCGCCGCCGGTATACGGCTACAGCAGCACGGTGTTCGGCGCCACCGCCGCCGTCATGAAGCTCAAGGGGATCGACCGGGGCGTCCTGTCCCACGGCCTCGGAATCGCGGGAAGCATCGCCCCGGTCAACTCCTTTCGCGCGTGGAGCGAGCATGCCCCGACCTCCACGATCAAGTACCTGCTGGCCGGCGCGCTGACCCAGGCGGCGCTGACGGCGGCGCACATGGGGGAGTTGGGGCACCGCGGGGACCTGCGCGTCCTCGACGACCGGGAGTTCGGGTTCGCGCGCTTCATCGGCACCAGCCGCTGGGAGCCGCAGGCCATCACCGACGAACTCGGCGAGGACTGGCGGTTCCCCACCGAGCAGTCGTACAAGCCGTACCCCCACTGCCGGATTCTCCACGCCCTGCTCGACTCCCTGACCGAGATCGTCACGGAGAACGACATCAAACCGGCGGAGATCGACGGGATCAAGGCCTGGGTCGAGGGTTTCGTCGAGCAGCCGCTGTGGGTGAACCGCACCATCGAGCACGTCCACGACGCCCAGTTCAGCATCGCCCACGGCCTCGCGGTCGGTGCGCATCGGCTGCCGCCCACCAAGGCGTGGCACGACCCGGCGCTGGTCTTCGGCGACTCGGTAATGGGCCTGATGGACCGGGTGACCTACGAGGTCCACCCCGATTACGTGGAGCTGATCTCCGGAAACCCGGCGAGCCGCCCCGCCAGAATCGAGGTCTCGGCGCGCGGTACCACGTTCGTCGGCGAACGACGCTACCCCAAGGGCAGCAAGTCGCCGGAGCCAGAGACGACCATGACCACGGACGAGTTGGTCACCAAGTTCCGCGGCCACGCCGAGGGAGTCCTCCCGGACGCGAACATCGACCGGGTGGTGGACGCCGTCCTCGACCTCGAAACGGTCGGCGACTTCGGCGAGGTCATGAGCCTGGTGGGTAGGACGGACGGCTGACCCCGCCCGTGGAGCCCTTGAGGCACCCGCAGTTCGTGGAGTGACGCACGGCTCGGCCCCCACGCCGCGAAGGCGGGAACCGAGCCGTGTCTCGCTCCCGCGGCCGCCGCCGGCCCAACCGGAGAGCAGCACGCCGACCAACTCCCGGTGCAGGCCGGCGAAACGACAGAAGTGGGAATCGGCGCCGCCCGCATCGGCGGGCCGCGTCCTCGCGGGAGATCGCGCGAGGGACTGGCGAAAGGGAGTACCGGCAATGGCCGTCTGGCAAGGCAACTACTCGAAGCTCTACATCGGTGGCCAGTGGGTCACCCCGGCCGGCGACGAGTCGATCGCCGTGGTGTCGCCGTTCACCGAGGAGGTCGTGGCGCACGTTCCCGCCGCCTCCCGGGCGGACGTCGATCGGGCCGTGGCGGTGGCGCGGGACGCGTTCGACAACGGCCCTTGGCCGAGAATGCCGCTCGCCGACCGGCTGGCGGTCCTGCGCCGCCTCAGCGAGGAACTCGCAAGCCGGCACGAGCAGATGGCCACCCTGATCTCACAGGAGATGGGCTGCCCGATCGCTCTCTCCCGGACGATGCAGACGGCCGGCGGCCGGCTGCTGCTCGACAGCTTCATCGACCTCGCACCCCGGTACGAGTGGAGCACCCTGCGCCGGTCGAACACCGGAAACGCGCTCGTCACTCGCGAACCGGTCGGCGTGGTGGCGGCCGTCGTGCCCTGGAACGCGCCGCTCCTGGTGACCCTGCTCAAGCTGGTGCCGGCGCTCCTGTCCGGCTGCACCGTGGTCCTCAAGCCCTCGCCCGAGGCCCCGCTCGACGCGTACCTCTTCGCCGACATGCTGGGCGAGACCGGGCTGCCGGCCGGCGTGGTCGGCATCCTCCCCGCCCACCGTGACGTGAGTGAGTACCTCGTGTCCCATCAAGGCGTCGACAAGGTGTCGTTCACGGGTTCCACGGCGGCCGGCCGCCGCATTGCCGCACGCTGTGGACAGGATCTGCGCCGGGTCACCCTGGAACTCGGTGGCAAGTCCGCCGCCGTCATCCTCGACGACGCCGACCTGGACGTGGCGATGGAGTCGATTCGGGCACTCTCGCTGCGTAACAGCGGGCAGGCGTGCAGCAACAAGACCCGGATCGTCGTCTCACGGACGCGCGAGGCCGAACTGCTCGACCGCATGGTCGAGATGGTGGGCTCACTGAACGTCGGGGACCCCGCGGACGCGGCCACGCACGTCGGCCCCGTGGTCAGCGCACGCCAGCGCGAGTGCGTGGAGGGCTACATCGGTATCGGCCGCCAGGAGGGCGCCAAGGTCTTGGTGGGCGGCGGCCGTCCCGCCGGTCTCGATCGTGGGTGGTTCGTCGAGCCGACGGTCTTCACCGACGTGGAGCCGTCCATGCGAATCGCGCGGGAGGAGATCTTCGGCCCGGTCCTGTCGGTCATCGGCTTCGACAGTGAAGACGAGGCCGTGGCCATCGCGAACGACTCCGACTACGGGCTCAACGGTTCGGTGTTCACGTCGGACCCGGAGCACGCGCTGGCCGTCGCTCGCCGCATTCGCACCGGCACCGTCGAACTCAACGGCCACGGGGCGGGCTTCCACGCTCCGATCGGCGGCTTCAAGGACAGCGGCATCGGCCGCGAGGCCGGCTTGGAGGGCTTCGACGCGTATGTGGAGCTCAAGTCGTACGGGCTCCCGGCCGCGCTGGCCGACGCCCTGTCCTGACCGTCCGCGTCGACAGCCGGCCTTGCTCGAAAAATGGAGATCAGATATTTTATTTTAAGTTTTATCGAGAGAGAGGCGTGAAGCCATGCGGCGCGCAGCCATTGTCAGCCCCGTGCGGACACCCGTCGGAACCTTCGGGGGATCCCTGAAGGCGGTCCCGGTCGAGGACCTCGCCGCCACCGTCGTCAAGGCGGTGGTCGAGCGGACCGGAATCGATCCCGCACGGATCGACGACGTCGCGATGGCCCAGTCCTACGCCAACTCCGAGACGCCCTGCATCGGCCGCTGGGCGGCGCTGCACGCCGGCCTGCCGCTCTCGGTGCCCGGCTTCCAGACCGACCGCCGGTGCGGGAGCGGACTCCAGGCCGTGGTCACCGCCGCGATGATGGTCCAGACGGGAGCCTGCGACGTCGTCCTGGCCGGCGGCGTCGAGAGCATGTCGAACATCGAGCACTACACCACGTCGATGCGGTGGGGACGGCGCTCGGGCAACGTCGAGATGTACGACCGGCTCGATCGCGGCCGGGAACGCTCCCAGCCCGAGCACCGGTTCGGGAAGATCTCCGGGATGGTGGAGACCGCGGAGAACCTGGCGCAGCGCTACGGCATCACCCGCGAGGCCGCCGACGCGTTCGCCGTGACCAGCCACCAGCGCGCCGCCGCGGCCTGGGACTCCGGTTGCTTCAAGGACGAGATCGTGCCGGTCCACGTGCCGCAACGGCGAGGTGACTCCCTCCTGGTCGACCGGGACGAGGGCGTGCGCGCGGACTCCACCGTCGAGATCCTCGGCAGGCTCCGCACCTTGCGGCCCGCCGGCACCGTGACGGCGGGCAACGCGAGCCAACAAAACGATGCCGCCGCCGCGTGCCTCGTGGTCGCCGAGGACAAGTTGGAGGAACTCGGCCTGGAGCCCCTCGGATACCTCGAGGGCTGGGCGGCGGCCGGCTGCGACCCGGCGGTCATGGGCATCGGCCCGGTACCGGCGGTGGCCAAGTTGTTCGCCCGTACCGGCAAGTCCTTCGACGACCTCGACCTCGTCGAGATCAACGAGGCGTTCGCCGTCCAGGTGCTCGCAGTCCTGGCCGAGTGGAACTGGCACGACACCGAACGCCTCAACGTCAACGGCTCGGGCATCTCGCTCGGCCACCCGATCGGCGCGACCGGCGTGCGCATCATGACCACCATGCTCCACGAACTGCGGCGCCGGGGCGGCCGGTACGCCCTGGAGACCATGTGCATCGGCGGTGGCCAGGGCATGGCCGCCCTCTTCTCCGCGGCGTGAGCACCGCCCGGTTCGATCGCCACGAACACGAAACCGCCGGACTGCGACAGGACACGCGATGACCAAGGTCTTCCCCTCCCCGGCCGCGCTCGCCGAGGCCGTCGGCACGCATGTCGGCACCGGCGACTGGATCACCGTCGACCAACGCCGGATCGACCTCTTCGCCGAGGCGACCGGCGACCACCAGTGGATCCATGTCGATCCCGAGCGCGCCGCCTCCGGTCCCTTCGGTACCCCGATCGCGCACGGATTCCTGACGCTGTCCCTGATCCCCGTCCTGGTCAAGGACGTCTACCGGACCGAGGGCGTGGCCATGGCCGTCAACTACGGCCTGAACAGGGTTCGCCTGATGAACCCGGTGCGAGTCGGCGCCAGGGTCAGGGCTTCGGTGGACCTCGTCTCGGTCGAGGCGGTGCCCGGCGGCCACCAGATCGTCGCCCGGGTGACCGTCGAGATCGACGGCGCGGACAAGCCGGCCTGCGTCGCGGAGACGGTCACCCGCCTCTACGGCTGACCGCGCCGCCCGCCGTACTCGCGCTCCCTTTCCCGACACCCCCGCTCAAGGAGTACGACCGTGTCCGAACCCACCACCCCCGGCCGGCGCGTCGCCGTCGTCACCGGTGCCGCCCGCGGCATCGGCGCCGCCACCGCCCTGCGTCTGGCCCGCGACGGTTTCGCCGTCGCCGTCCTCGACCTCGACGAGGCCGCCTGCGCCGCCACCGTCACCGCCATCGAGAAGGCAGGCGGGCGCGCCCTGGCCGTCGGCGTGGACGTGGTCGACCCCGCCCGCGTCGAGTCGGCCGTGGCGCGGGTAGCCGCCGAACTGGGCCCGCCCGCCGTGCTGGTGAACAATGCCGGCGTCACGCGCGACAACCTGCTGTTCAAGATGGACGAGGCCGACTGGGACGCCGTCATCGGCGTGCATCTGCGCGGCGCCTTCCTGATGACCCGGGCCGCTCAGGCACACATGACCAAGGCCGGCTGGGGCCGGGTGGTCAACTTGTCGTCCGTCGCCGCGCTCGGCAACCGCGGCCAGGCGAACTACTCCGCCGCCAAGGCGGGTCTGCAAGGCTTCACCAAGACCCTGGCCATCGAGCTCGGCAAGTTCGGCGTCACCGCGAACGCGGTTGCCCCCGGCTTCATCGTCACCGAGATGACCGCCGCCACCGCGGAGCGTTTGGGCGTGCCCTTCGAGGAGTTCAAGGCGCAGCGCGCGGCCGTCACCCCCGTTCCGCGGGTGGGCGAGCCCGACGACATCGCCCACGCGGTTTCGTTCTTCGCGAGCGAGGGTGCCGGTTTCGTGACCGGACAGGTCCTGTATGTGGCAGGTGGACCGCGAGGCTGAGTGTCGTATCGCCCGCCGGACCCGTAAACGAGAACAGTCCCGGGCCGCCGACCGATGTGGTCGGCGGCCCGGGACTGTCGTGTTCGGCCCGCAGCAGGTGTCAGACGGCGATGTCCATCTCGGGGCCGATGTACTCCTCCGCCGAAACGACCCGGCCGTCCTCGACGCACGCCACCTGGACGACGTGCACGTTCGGGCGATGAGGGGGCCTGTCGTGTCCCGGGCTCTTTTCCGCCCCTGTTCCCGCTCTCCCGAAGCGTGTGAGTCTGCCCCGGGCCAGGGGGTCCGGCGCGGCATGGGCACCGTTTCGGAGCGCCGCCGGTCCGAACGGGGGTGGTCTTCGCACGCACTTCGCGAGTGCTCTGGCCAAGTCACGAAACATAAAATATATTCAGCTTTCTTCTTGAGTTTACTTTCGCCCGGAAGACGAGGCGCACATCGTGCAGATCACCCCCCCAGTCGAAGCACAGGTCGCTCGTTTCGTGGTCGAGTCGGACTACGACTGCCTTCCGCCCGAGGCCGTACAGGGCGCGCGGCGCCTGATGCAGGACCAGTTGGCCGTGCAGATCGGCTGCGCGACCCTGCCGTGGAGCCGGACCGTGTTGGGACTGACCCGAAACCGCCAGGTACCCGGCGTGTCCCACGTGGCCCTGACCGGCGACATGATGAGCGCCGCGGACGCGGCGTTCGTCAACGCGACCTTCGGCCACGGCTTCGAGTACGACGACGCCCACCGCGCCAGCTCCAGCCACCCCGGGAGCTGCGTGGTCTCCACGGCCCTCGCGGTGGGCGAGGAAATCGGCGCCACGATGCGGGAAGTGCTGCTCGGCATCATCGTGGGCTACGAGGTCTACACCCGGATCGGTGTGCTCGCCGCGCCGCAACTCCTGGAACGTGGATTCCACCCGCATGCGGTCCTGTCGAGTTTCGGCGCCGCCGCGGTGGTCGCCAAGATGCGCGGCTTCGACCGCGAGCGCACCACCCACGCCCTGGCCGTCGCGCTGAGCCACTGCGCGGGAACCACCGAGTACACCTCCTCGGGCGGTTCCGTGAAGCGGGTGCACGCGGGCATCGGCACGCGCAACGGCATCCGCGCGGCCGAGATGGCCGAGGCGGGCGTCACCGGCCCCCTGGCCTACCTCACGGGATCGAAGGGCTTCTTCCCCACCTTCGTCGGGCGCGAGATCGACGCGCCCGCCGCTGCCACCGCGTTCTCCCCGGACGCTCCGTTCCAGATCACGCGGATCTGGATCAAGCCCTACTGCTGCTGCGGCATCAACCACGCCTACATCGACGGCGCACGGCAACTCGCGGACCGCCTCGAACTCATCGAGAGCATCGAGCTGGGCATCCAGACCGGCGGCAACGTCATCGTCGGCACCCGCAACGTCAACGCCTACACACCCGAGAGCATCGAGAACCTGCAGTACAGCCTGCCGTTCCAGTTCGCCCTGTCGCTCCTCGGCCGAGGCAACGGTTTCGTCACGCACCGGGCCTACCTGGACGGCGAACTCGACCTGTCCGAGGGCAGCGAGATCGCGGAGCTCGCGCACCGGGTCCGCATCACGCCCAAGCCCGAGCTGGACACCGCGTACGCCGGCAAGTGGGTCGGGGACATCACCGTCACCTACCGCGACGGTTCGAGCGAGAGCGTCTTCGTCGACAGCCCCGTCGGCACCGCCGAGAACCCGATGTCGCAGGCCGACCTCGACGCCAAGTTCCGCGACCTGACCGTGGCGAGCATGGGCTCGGAACAGAGCGAGGAACTGCTCCGGGCCATCGTCGGCGGGGACCCGGACATGCCCGCCGCGACCATGGCCAAGCTCCTCGTGGTCTGAAAACCGCCGGCCCTTCCGAGCCTTCTTCGCACGGAACCCCCCGCATATACGACGAACCAGAAAGAGGAATGCACATGTTCGCTGCGTCGGAGACCACCTCGCTGCTCCCGGAGTTCGTCACGGGTCCCAAGAAGCTCCTGATCGGCGGAAAATGGGTCGAAGCCGCCTCCGGCAAGCAGATCGACGTGGTCAATCCGGCGACCGGCCGGACGCTCGGCACGATCGCCCAGGGCGACGCGTCCGACATCGACCGGGCGGTCGCAGCCGCCAGGCGTGCCTTCGAGGGCGAGTGGAGCCGCTGGACGCCGCATCAGCGCCGCATGCTCCTGCTGAAGATCCACGACGTCGTCCTCGACCACTTCGACGAACTCGCCCTGATCGAGACGCTGGACATGGGCGCGCCCCTGGCCAGGACGAAGGGCCTCGCCGGGTGGACCTCGCAGGTCCTGCAGTTCTTCGCCTCGCAGTGCGACGCCGGTGGCACGGCGACACCGCCGAACTCGCTTCCCGGCAACTTCCTGACCCTGCGGCACCAGGCCCCGGTCGGCGTGGTGGGCGGCATCATCCCCTGGAACGGCCCGTTGATCGGCCTCTGGTGGATCTTCGGTCCGGCGCTGGCCACCGGTTGTACCGCGGTTCTCAAACCGGCCGAGGACGCCTCCCTTTCGGTGCTGCGCGTCGCCGAGCTGCTGACCGAGGCCGGTGTACCCGACGGCGTCGTCAACGTCGTGACCGGGTACGGCACCGACGCGGGCCAGGCCCTGGCGGAGCACAAGGACGTCGACCGCCTGGCGTTCACCGGCTCCGTCGGCACGGCGCGGGCGATCGTCAAGGCATCGGCCGGCAACCTCAAGCGTCTGCAGCTCGAACTCGGTGGCAAGTCGCCCGACATCGTCTTCGCCGACGCCGACCTCGACAAGGCCGTGCCCGGCGCCGCCATGGGCGTCTACACCAACAGCGGCCAGGTATGCGTCGCCGGGACTCGGATCCTCGTACAGCGGTCCGTGCACGACGAGTTCGTCGAGCGCATGCGGGAGTTCACCAAGACGATTCGGGTGGGGGACGGCCTCGACCCGCACACCCAGCTCGGCCCCTTGGTCTCGCAGCGCCAGCTCGAAAGAGTCATGCACTACATCGACGTGGGTGGCGGCGAGGCCCGACTGGCCGGCGGCGGCAACCGCCTCGGCGGTGACCTCGCCGGAGGCTACTTCGTCGAACCGACGATCTTCGCCGACGCGACGAACGACATGACCATCGCTCAGGAGGAGATCTTCGGTCCGGTCGCCTCGGTGATCCCCTTCGACGACATGGACGACGCACTGCGCATCGCCAACGACACGCCGTACGGCCTCGCGGGAGGCGTGTGGACCCGCGATCTGTCGACCGCGTACAAGGTCTCCCGGGGGATCACGGCCGGGACGATCTGGGTCAACTGTTACGGGGTTCTCGACCCGGCTGTCGGATTCGGCGGCACCAAGATGAGCGGCTACGGCTGGAAGGGCGCCAAGGAGCACGTCGAGAGCTTCCTGTATCCGAAGGCCGTGTACATCAATCTCGACTAGGGCGTCGACGAAGGATCATGGTCGTGGTTCGCGGAGCCACAGGGTCAGCCCCAGCACAGCCACGGGTGGCCGGCAACCCGGGGCATGATCGTGGATCAGGCCAGTACGAGCAGAAGCGGCCATCTTTCCGATAGTGGGTGCGTCTGCGTAATCACACGATCTAGGCTCCTGACGCGCGGTTCGGGTGTTGCATACCCGCAACCGTTTCACTGTTCGCGGGCGCGTTCCGCTGGGCTTCACACGGCGACGTGCGGGCCCGGGCGGTGGGAAACGGCCTGCCGGAACCGGAGGGGATTCCACATGCCCGACATCGATCTCGGACTCGCGACAGACTGGGACGAAGGCGACACGCACGGCCGTGTCAAGCTCGTACAGAACCGGACCTACCCCACGTCGCCCAAGAAGGACGTGGCCATCACCTCGCCGAACTGCATCGAGATCCAGGTGAACTCGGAATTCTCCACCTCGCAGGAGGCGGACAAGGTCTTCTTCACCACGCACTACGGCAGCACGAAGAAGGTCATCGCGGTACTCGATTCCCAAGGCAATCTGAGCATCGCCGGGAAGCTGACCACGGACCAGAAGAACCTCGGGTTCTAGAAGTACCCACCAAGTCGGGCCGCAGAGCCGAAGCGTGGGGGGCGACCGGGTGACGACGTCACCCGGTCCGCCGACGATCGACCCGTCCGGCGACCCGGGGCCGTCGAACACGACGCGGCGGCGGGCCGTCACTCGCCCTGGCCGGTCTCGACAACCGAGGCGCCCCCGCCCTCCGCCTGTGCCGTCGCCGCGGCGGGCCACGCCTGCGCGGCGGCGTCGAGCATCAGGCCGACCGTCTCGCGGCTCGCCCCCGACAGGCCGGCGAAGAGACCGCTCGTCCGCAGGGCGATGACCCCTACCAGGCAGGCGACCAGGGCCTCGGCCCCGGCCTCGGGATCCGCCGCGCCCTCGGCCGCCAGGCGGGTGGCGAGTGGCAACACCAGGTGGGTGCGCATCTCTTCGGCCGCGGAGGCGCGTACCTCCGGAGTGCTGCCCTGGGAAAGGAGGGCCTGGACGAGTGGACCCGGCGCCCCCCGCAGGTCGGCCCGGCGCAGCGCGTCGACCGTGTAGACCCCGAGGTCGAGCCCTCCGGGGGACGCGGCCGCCTCGCGGCCGTCCTCGGCGACCGCCGACCGGTACAGCGCGGCCTTGTTGCCGAAGTACCGGGCGACGAGGGAGCCGTCGGCCCCGGCCCGCTCGCCGATGTCCCGGAGCGTCACCGCCTCGTATCCGTGCCGGCCGAACAGTGCGCGGGCGGCGTCGAGCAGCGCGGCCCGCGTGGCGTCGGCGTCGCGCCTTTTGCCGCGCGAGTGTTCTCTGGGCGACTCCATCATCGGCCCCTTCCCGGCTCGGTTCGTGTTCAGCGCCCGGAACCGCGGCGGACCGTATCCGACGCGGCGGCGTCAACCGGCCGCGCCTTTGCGGCGTGGCCCCGAGTCACCACGGCGGACGCGCCCGCCGGGGCTGTGGAGCGGCGTGGCGGGAGGGCGACGGCGGCGATGACGCCGAGGAAGGTCGCCGCCGCGGTGACGAGGAGCGCGGTGGTGTAACCGGTGTCTCGGGGAACGTGGCCGCCGGCCGGGGTGAAGGCGAGCATGATGGCCGAGATCGCGGCGCTGCCGACGGAGCCTCCGACCGTGCGCAGGACCTGGTTGAAGCTGGTGGCGCTACCGGTTTCCGAGGCCGGGACGTGGCGGACGATGAGCAGCGGCATGACCGCGTACGCCGCCCCCACACCGGCCCCCAGCAGGAAGGTACCCAGCACGAGGACCGCCACGTGGTCCCGCCACAGAGCGAGCACGACGAGGTCCAGGGAGACCACGAGGGAACCCAGGGGGAGCACCCGGTAGGGCCCGAACCGGGAGACCAGGGCGGAGGCGAGACGGTTCGCCGCCAGGCTGCCCAGGGACATCGGCAGCAGGACGAGCCCGGTGACGGTGAGAGAGAAGTCGAAGCCGTATCCGGTCTCGGCGGGGACCTGCGTGTAGAGATTGACCAGGGACAGGACGCCGAACATGCCGATGCCGGTGAGCAACGCCGTCACGTTGGCCGCCAGGACCGCGCGGTTGCGCATCAGCCGCACGTCGACCAGGGGATGGGGGGTGCGGCGGGCCTGCATCGTCCACAGGAGCAGCAGCGCCGCGCCGACGCCGAGACACCCCAGGGTGGCCCCCGAGCGCAGCCCCCAGGCCACGCCTTGGCCCACGGCCAGGAGAAAGAGTGCCAGTCCCGAGCAAAGCAGGGCGGCCCCGACGAGATCGAGCGGGCGTTGTGGGCTCGAGGAACCCTCGGGTACGACCCATCGCACCACCACCAGGGCGGCGGCGCTCAGCAGCGCCGCGAACCAGAAACCCGCGCGGTAGTCCAGGCGTTGGGCGATGACGCCGGTCAGGGGATAGCCGATTCCCGCGCCTACGGACGTGGTGATCGACAGCGACGCGATTCCGGAGCGCATGCGCTCCGCGGGTAGATGGTCGCGGGCGACGGCGATCGCCAGAGGCAGCAGGCCCATACCCATGCCCTGCAGGGCACGTCCCGCGAGCAGCAGCGGAAGTGCCGGGGCGGTCGCTGCCAGGACGCTTCCGACGAGCACGCCCGCCAGGGACACCTGGATGGCCGTGCGTCGGTGCGGCCCGTCGCCGAGCCGGCCGAGGACCGGGCCCGCGATGGCCCCGGCCAACAGGGTCGCGGTCAGCACCCACTGGGCGGCGCTGAGCGACACGTGCTGCTCGCGCGCGATGGTGGGGACCATCGGTGCCCCGAGCGTGCTGATGACGGAGACGGTCAAGGACGTGAACATCAGGGCAGGCAGCAGGGCCCGTGGCCGACGGGGCTCGTTCCGGCGCCCGTCGTCCTGCGGGGCGTCCCAGGGGGGCTTGGCCATGCTGCGGCTTCCTTTCGATGGACGGATGTCAGCGATCCATGTCATTGGTCCATGACATATTATATGAAAAATAAACAGCCGTTCGTCACATCGGCGGCACCCCTGCCCGCCACCGGCTCGGCGTCGGGCGAAATCGGCGTCCGGAACGGAAGGTGGTCACGGGCGACGGCATGGTGTGACGGTGCGCCCGTCGGCACTCGCCCGCCCCGCCGACTTCCCCGTAGCGAAGGAGTACGCATGCCCGAGATCATGGCCGCGCTGTACGGCGGCGCCGGCCCCGAATGGGAGCTGCGCGAGGTCCCCGTTCCCGAGCCCGGCCCCGGCCGGGTGCTGGTGCGGGCCCGAGCGGTCGCCCTCAACCACGCGGACGCGTCGGTACTGGCGACCGCCGATCCGACGGCCGGCGGTACGGGCGCGCCCTACCTCGCGGGGTACGAGTTCGCCGGCGAGGTCGCGGCCCTGGGGGAGGGGGTGACCGGTCCGGAGGTCGGAACGAGGGTGATGGGCACCACGCCGGGCAGCTTCGCCCAGTACGTCCCGGTCGACCATCGGCACGTCGTCCCCGTCCCCGAGGGCCTCGGGTACGAGCAGGCGTGCGCGCTGCCCACGGGGCTGCTGACCGAGCACGGGGCCCTGACGCGCGGGGGCTTCGAGTCGGGTCAGGCGGTCCTGATCACCGGCGCCACGTCGAGTGTCGGGCTGATCGGCGTCCAGGTCGCCAGAGCCCTCGGCGCCTCCACGATCATCGCCACGACCCGCAGCGCTGCCCGGGGAGCCCTGCTCCGGGACGTCGGAGCGGACGAGGTCGTGGCCACCGCGGAAGCGGACCTCACCGATGCCGTCCTGGGGATCACCGGCGGCGAGGGTGTCGACCTGGTCCTCGACCACGTCGGAGGCCAGACCTTCGCCGCATGTCTGCCGGCCACCCGCGTCGACGGGAGCGTGGTCAACATCGGCCGCCTGGACCGGGCCGCGGCCACCATCGACTTGGACGCGCTGTCCTACCGGCACCTGCGGGTACGCGGGGTGTCCTTCGGCTTCTCCCGGCCGGCCGAACTCGGCGCAGTCCTCTCCGGCGCCGCGGACGCACTGACTCCCGCCCTGTTGGACGGCCGGGTGCGGGCGCTGATCGACAGTACGTACGGATTCGACGGCGCGACCGAAGCCATGCGGCGGCTGCGCTCGCACCGGGCGCTCGGGAAGATCGTCCTCACCGTGCCCTGACGAGTTCCAGGCTCCACTGCGGCCGGGGCAGGGGTTCGGCCCGCCCGTAGGTCCCGTGCCGGCGCCCGCTCAAGGACGGGCGTACCGGCGCGGGACCCGAGCCGTGTTACAGGTTCTCCTTGAAGAACGGCGTGATCTTCTCGAACGCCTGGTCGACCGCGAAGGGTTGGTCGTAGAGGTCGTAGTGGCTCGCGCCCTCGATGACCAGGATGTCCTTCTTCTCGGAGCGTGCCCGGTCGAAAAGCTCGAACCCGTCCCGGTAGGAACCGAAGCTGCCCGGTACGTCGCCCACGATGACCTGGAGCGGCTGCGTCAACAGCACCTCGGCCAGATGGTAGGCGTCCCATCCGACGGCCGGCGCCAGGCCGGACATGCGCAACTTGTTCGGCGAGTTCGGGTTCGCTCCGCGGGGCGTCTTGTAGTAGTCGATGGCCTGGACGATGTCGACGTCGGTGACGCCGGCCGACTCCCGCTCCTCCTGGGAGTTGGGGATGTAGGTCGTGATGGCGGCCTGGGCGCCGCGCGCCTCGGCCGTGCGTTGCCTGCCGACGGCTTCGAGCATCCCGACGGCCGCGCCGGCGGTCAGATCGCCTTCCCGCGCCAGTCGCCCGTAGTTGGCCCCGACCACGGTGACCAGCGCCTTGATCCGGTGCTCCGTCATCGTGGCGTTGGCGGCGTAGCCTCCGCCGCCGCAGACACCCAGGACGCCGATGCGGTTCTCGTCCACGTAGTCGAGCGTCACCAGATAGTCCACGGCGCAGCGGAAATCCTCCACGCGCGCGGCCGGGTCCTCCAGGTATCGAGGTTCACCGCCGCTCTCTCCCTGGTACGAGGCGTCGAAGGCGAGGGTGACGTACCCCTGCTCGGTCAGCCGTGCGGCGTAGATGTTGCCGGCGGTCTGTTCCTTGCAACTGCTGATCGGGTGGGCACAGATGACGGCGGGGTACTTCTTCGCCGCGTCGAAGTCCTTCGGCCGCCGCAGAACGCCCGCGACGTCCCAGGTGCGGTTCTTGAAGCGCACGGATTCCATGACTGTGCTCCTTGCCGTATGTGTCGCCGAGGGCAACGGCCGGGCGCCCGGCCCGGGCCGTCTTCGGCGGCCCGGGGGACTTGCCCCGTCTTGCCTGTATTTCGTATGAGATCTTCTTCCCCTGATCGAGTGCGGTAGTCAGGGACAGAATCGGCCCTGGTTCGGGCGGGAGCCGCGGGCGACGTACGGGTGTGCAGGTTCTCGGACACTTCTCGGCGGGGGTTCCTCCTACATTGCGTGGGCCGCACCACCGATCGACCACGCCCACCACCGAACAGGGAGAACCGCCCATGGCATGCCACGTGATCTTCGAGCTGACCGCCAAGGAGGGCCGTCTCGACGACCTGCGCAAGTGGTTCGTCGATCGACTCCCCGCCACGCGCAGTTTCGAGGGCAACATCAGTGTGGAGGTCGTCCGTGACCAGGACGTCCCGACCAAGGTCGTCTTCATGGAGAAGTGGTCGGCCCGCGAAAACTTCGAACGCTATCTCGCGTGGCGTACCGAGACGGGTGTCGTTCAGGAGTTGGTCGAGATGATCGAGGGCGAGATCGACTTCAGGTTCTACGACGTGCTCGGCGTCTGATCGCTAAGCCGTCGCGGGTCGAGCCGCCGACAGCGGGGTCCGGGCCGTCACGGCCCGGACCCCGCTTGAGTTCTCGGAAGTGACGAGGTACCCGGTGCGGTGACGGCTCGTGGCCGCCTGCCGCGCCGGGTGCCGACTCGTTCGCTGCGGCTCAGGCGTTCGCTTCGAGCCGCGGCCCCATCGGTTGGAAGATCAGGCCCAGTCGTTCCGGGTGGAGGGCTTCACTGATCATCATGTCCGGCGTGTTGTAGCGCGCGGCGAGTGCGTCGATCGACTGCTGCAGGTCGTCGGTCTCGAGTTCGTAGACGGCGAGATAACCCCACGGGAAAGGCGCCTCGACGCGCTGCTTGGGGGTCAGGGCGAACCGTTGGGCGGAGACGAACCCCGGGACTTCGAGCGCGTCGTGCACATGGGTGTTCGTGTACCAGTCGTTGAACTCGCTTTCCTTCCCCTCGACCGGGTTGGTCAGCACGACATAGGTGTATCTCGGCACGATTCCTCCTTGTGATGACTCCCCCCGAACGCGGACATGCGCACAGTGACGCGGGCAGGCGGAACTTCGTGGGTTTCGGGAGGGGAAGACCTGCGGATCGGGACGTTTCTCTCGTGGAGTCGACGGCGCGCCGTACATCGGGGCGCACGATCCGAGCGAAGCCGACGCGGTGACGTCGGTTGCCTGCGGACCGTGATCCTGCCACGAGAAGGAATCGCAAGCCATGGGTATGCAGAATATTTTGTGCATGATATGAGTAGTCCATGAGTGAAATCCTTTCTTCCGAGTCGGTCTCCATCGGTGCGCTGATGGACCTGAGCGGCCAGACCGCCGTGGTCACCGGCGGCGCCATGGGTATCGGCCTGGGCATCGTCCGCCGCCTGCACGAAGCCGGTGCGAACCTCGTCATCGCGGACATCGACGAGGGCGCCCTCGGCAAGGCCGTGGCGGAGTTCGACGACGCGTCCCGCATCCGCACGGTCGTCGCGGACGTCGGCAAGCCCGAGGACGCGGACGCCATGGTCCGTGCCGCCGTCGACGCCTTCGGGGCCCTCGACATCCTGGTGAACAACGCCGGGATCTACCAAGGGTCGATGTTCCTGGACACGAGCCTCGAACTCGCGCAGCGCACGTTGGCGGTCAACCTCCTCGGCGTCATGCTCTGTTCGCAGGCCGCCGCCCGGCAGATGATCGAGCAGGGGCGCGGCGGGCGGATCGTCACGGTGAACTCCGTCGAGGCGGTGAACCCGTCGGTGTTGGGACTGGCGCACTACGGCGCGTCGAAGCACGGTGTCGCCGGTCTGGTCAAGACGATGGCCCTGGAGCTCGCGCCGCACGGAATCGCGGTCAACACCGTCTGCCCCGGCGGGGTGCGTACGCCGGGCCTCGCGCCGTTCCTGGACGAGGACGCGATCGTCGAACTCGAGAAGAGGATCCCCAAGGGGCGGATCGCGGTGCCGGACGACATCGCCCGTGTCGTGCTCTTCCTCTCCTCCGACCTCGCCTCCTATCTGACCGGCACCCAGATCGTCGTCGACGGCGGCCAGACGCTGCGCGGCTGCGCGGTCTGACCGGGAGACGATCTCCGACAGCGAGGCCCTCGGAATTCGAAGGGGCGGCATACGGGACTTCCCGCGTGCCGCCCCTTCTTTCCGTCCGCCTTCGCCCGGTCGATGCGAATTCTTCGAATCGGCACTTCGAAACTTTGCAATCGATCGGGTATTGGCTGATGAACAGGCCCGGGGATACGCTCCGATGACTGTACCGGAGGTACCCGATGAAACCTGAGGCACGAGGTCCGCTCGCAGGCGTCCGAATAGTGGAGCTGGGAGGCGTCGGGCCGGTTCCGTTCTGCTGCATGCTCCTTTCCGACCTGGGTGCGGACATCATTCGAATCGACCGCCCCGCAGGATACGACGGCGGGGCGCCGGTCGATTCCCGTTTCCACCTGCTCAACCGCGGCAGGCGAAGCGCGGGCCTGGACCTGAAGAAGAAAGAGGCCGTCGACGCGGTCCTGGAACTCGTGCGCGCAGCCGACGTCCTGGTGGAGGGATTTCGCCCCGGGGTCGCCGAGAAACTGGGCCTGGGACCCAAGGACTGCCACGCGGTGAACCGGGCGCTCGTGTACGGACGGATGACCGGCTACGGGCAGGACGGGCCGCTTGCCCAGGACCCCGGCCACGACGTCAACTACGTATCGCTCACCGGAGTCCTGCACTCCATCGGTGCCGCGGGCGGCCCCCCGACCATCCCGCTCAACCTCGCGGGCGACTTCGGCGGAGGCTCCCTCTACTTGGCCGTCGGGGTGCTGGCGGCACTCCTGGAGTCGCGGAGTTCGGGGCTGGGTCAGGTGATCGACGCGGCCATGGTGGACGGTTCGGCGTCTTTGATGACCCTCTTCTACGGACTGCGCGCCGCCGGCTATTGGAGCGACGAGCGCGGCACGAACCGCCTCGATTCCGGCGCCCCCTGGTACGACGTGTACGAGACCGCGGACGGCCGCTGGCTCAGCGTCGGCTCCAACGAGGCCCGATTCTGGCGCAACACCCTGCGATTTCTCGGGCTGGCCGAGGACGACGTGCCGGATCAACACGACCGGTCCCGATGGCCGCAGATGCGCGCCACGCTGGCCGCGGCGATCCGTACGCGCACCCGGGACGAGTGGAGCGAGTCGGCCGCGGGCCAAGACGTCTGCATCGCCCCCGTCCTGTCGATGGACGAGGCACCGCGCCACCCGCATCTGCGCGAGCGGAAAACCTTCGTCGAGATCGAGGGAATCGTCCAGCCGGCGCCCGCGCCGCGCTTCAGCCGGACCCCCGGGGCGATCCAGGGGCCGCCCACGCGTCCCGGCGAGGACACCGAGGACGTCCTCACCGACTGGGGCTTCACGACCGCCGACCTGGCCGCGCTGCGCACGGCGGGCGCGATCGCCTGAGGCGGTCCTCGCGGCGCGGTCACCTCCTTTTCGTCCGCCTTTCGTCCGAGCGATTCGACGCTCGCGAATCGTTGCCTCGAAATTTTCCACTCGGATGATCGGCATCCGGGCCCTCATGTGCGAGCTACTCGAACTTCCCCGGACCGCAATACTTTGGAGCGATGAAGAAATGACCTCGAATTTCCTGGACGAAGCCCAGGCCGACTGGCTGAAGACCGTCAACGACTTCATGGACAAGGAAGTCACCGTCGAATACGTCCGCGCGTGCGACTCGGAGCGTCGATACCCGTACGAGGCGTATGCGAAGATCGCCGCGCAGGGATGGCTCGGCATCATGATCCCCGAGGACGAGGGTGGTTCGGGCGGTGACATCTTCGACTATTCGCTGATGGCCGAGGGGCTCGGAAAATTCGGCTTCGACTTCGCCTGCTCGGTGCTCGTGCCGACCTTCACGGCGATGAACATCATCAAATTCGGTTCGGCCACACAGAAGGCCACATACGTCAAGCCGTTCATCGAGGGCAAGATCCGCTTCTCGGTCTCCATCTCCGAGCCCGATGCCGGTTCGGACGCCTCGAACACCAAGACGCGGGCCCGCCGTGACGAGAACGGCGACTGGATCGTCAGCGGCCAGAAGCTGTGGTGCAGCGGCGCGGCCGCCGAGGACACGATCATCGCCATGCTGGTGCGCACCGACGCCCAGGACAAGCACGGCGGCCTGTCCGTGCTGCTGATCCCCAACGACACACCGGGCGTCGAGATCCGCAAGCTGCCGACGCTGTCGCGCCACGCCACCGGTACCACCGAGATCTTCCTGGACGAGGTTCGCGTTCCGGCGGCGGCCCTGCTCGGCGAGGTCGGCCAAGGCTGGAAAATCATCACCGACCACCTCGAACTCGAACGCTGCGCGGTCGCCGCGGCGTACACCGGAAACGCGCAGCAGGCCGTCCACACCGCCAACCGCTACGCGCAGGAGCGCATCCAGTTCGGCAAGCCGATCTACGAGTTCCAGGTGATCAAGCACATGCTCGCCGAGTCTCAGACCCAGGTCGACGCCGCCCGGCTGCTCTGCTACCGCGCCGCCCGAATGAAGGCCCAGGGTCTGCCCGCCGCATGCGAAACCTCGATGGCCAAGCTCTTCGGCTCGGAGACGCTGAAGTCCTGCGCGCTCGACGGCATGCAGATCCTCGGTGGCTACGCCAACCTCCCCGAGGCCGACATGGAGCGCTATCTGCGAGAGAGCGTCCAGTCCACCATCGGCGGCGGTACATCACAGATCCAGCGCACCGTCATCGCCAAGTCCATGCGTCTGCCCACCCGCGCCTGAGCGGCCCGAAACCCTGCCGAGGAGACCCACGATGACCACGATCGACAACCGCATCGACATGCCGTTCGACGAAATCGAGGCCGGCCGCATCTTCCGCTCGGGTGGCCGAACGATCACCGAGGCCGACGTCGTCAACTACTGCGCGCTGACCGGCAACTGGATCGAGATCCACTCGAACGTCCACTACGCGGCGCAAACCCGTTTCGGTGAACGCCTGGTCCAAGGCTCGCTGACGTACTCGATCATGACCGGCCTGATCACCTTCGGCCCCCCGATCCAGGCCAACTACGGCATCGACAACCTGCGTTACCTCACGCCGGTGCACATCAACGACACGATCTACGTGACCGCGGAGGTCGTCGGCAAGAAGGAGAAGGACGACAAGTACGGCGTCGTCACCCTCTTGATGAAGGCGCTCAACCAGCATGGCCACGTGTGCCAGAAGTCCGAGTGGAGCCTGCTCATGCTCCGTCGGCGGGCGGACCTCGAGGCCCTGCTCGCCGGGTCCATTCCCACCGAGAAGCCGCGCGAGAAGGCCTGAGGTCGCTCCGATGCCAACCGCACCCGTGGCCGCCGTCATCGGCATGGGCGACGCCTACGCCTCGCTCGACGACCGCAAGGACCCACTGCGGCTCGCCGCGGAGGCGACCCAGCACGCACTCGCCGACGCCGGAATCCGCAAGGAACAGGTCGACGCGGTGTTCACCGGACGCTCTCCGTGGGCGGACAAACGGTCCCAATGGAGCAACATCTTCATCTCGCACATGCAGATGCCGGTGACGCTCACCAGCGAACTCACCATGCACGGCGCCGGATTGACCGCGACGATCGCCGTCGCCTCGCAGATGATCGCGGCCGGCGCGGCCGAATACGTGCTGTGTCTGCAGAGCGACGCGACCCAGTTGTTCGTCGACGCGGTGGCAATGGGAGCCGAAGCCGACGCCGATCCGCAGTACGAGGTTCCGTACGGGCCCACCATCCCCGCGCTCTACGCCCAGGCCGCCCACCGCTACTTCCACGAATTCGGCCTCACCGAGAAGGACCTCGCGGACGTCGCCGTGGCCAACCAGCGCTGGGGAGCCCACCACCCCCACGCGGCGAAGCGCAAGCACGGGGAGATCGACCGCGCCACGGTAATGGCCTCGCCCTACGTCGCCACGCCTCTGCGCCGGTGGATGTGCTCCACCTGGGGTGGGGGCACCGGTGGCGCGCTGATCGTCACCTCCCCGGAGAAGGCGCGGCACGCCCGCGATCCGGTGTACGTCCTCGGCTACGGCTCGGCCACGACCCACGAATACCTGGGCGACCGCATGAACATGCGTTCGTGTCGGTTCCCGGGTCTGGGGAACCACCCCAATCTGACGCACACCGCGACGGCCGAGGCCGCCCGCCAGGCGTACACCGGATCCGGGCTCGGCCCGTCCGACATCGACATGATGCAGATCTCGGTCAACTTCGCCCACATGGGCCCCATCGTCATGGAGGACCTGGGGTTCGCGAAGAAGGGGCACGGCATCGACGTCTACCGCGACGGACGCACCGGCATCGACGGCGATCTCCCGACCGACACGAACGGCGGCTGGCTGTCGTTCGGTCAGCCCGGAATCTCCTGCAACATGGACAGTTTGGTCGAAGCGGTCCGTCAATTGCGCGGCCGGCCCCTGGGATTGGCACCGACGCGCCGGCCGCGGACGGTGCTGGTGCAGGGCGCCGGCGGCATGCTGGCGGCGGGCAGCGTGATGCTGCTGTCCTCCTCGACGTGAGAGACGATGGGGAGCACCGGATGAGCGAGACGAAAGCAACGAACGACTGGCCCCAGCCGTATCGCCTGCCCGCCGCGGAGCCGTACTGGGCGGCGCTGGCGAACGAGTGGCTGACGTTCCAGCGCTGCGCCGACTGTGCACAGGCCGTGTGGCCGGCCCACTCCTTCTGTCCCCACTGCGAGTCGGCCGCGCTCACGTGGGTGCGGTCCGCCGGGCGCGGCACGGTCTACTCGTACAGCACGATCATGCGCGGCCCGACCCCGGCCTGGGCCTCGATCACCCCGTACACGGTCGGCTTCGTGCACCTGCACGAGGACTACTACCTGTTCACCCAGATCGAAGGCGAACCGGACACCATCCGGATCGGCACCGAGGTCTCGGTCCGCTTCGTCCGGCGAGGCGAGCAGAAACTGCCCGTGTTCGCACCGACCACGACCGACCCGGAGGCATGAGATGCCCGGACCCCTCCACGGTGTGCGGATCCTGGACCTGTCCTCGAACTTCATGGGACCGTACGCGACGCTGTCGCTCGCGGACATGGGCGCCGACGTCGCGAAGATCGAGTCGCCCCAAGGCGACACGACCCGAGGGATAGGGCCGTGTCGAAATCCCGGGATGAGTGCGATCTTCCTGCATCTCAACCGCAACAAGCGCAGCCTCGTCCTCGACCTCAAGAGCGAGGCCGGCAACACCGCGCTGAAGAAGATGATCGCCTCCGCCGACGTGATCCTGCACAGCCTGCGCCCCAAGTCCATGGCCGGGCTGGGGCTTTCGTACGAGGAAGCCCGCGACATCAACCCGAGGATCATCTACTGCGGCGTCTTCGGCTTCGGGCAGGACGGGCCCTACGCGGACCGCCCCGCGTACGACGACCTGATCCAGGCCGCGGTGGGGATGCCCGTCCTGCAAAGCCGCAAGGTCGGCCCGCCCGACTATGTGGCCACCGCCGTCGCGGACCGTGTGGTCGGCATGGCCGCCGGCTCCGCCGTCTCGATGGCGTTGTACCGGCGCGAGCGCACCGGCCGGGGCCAGGAGGTCCAGGTGCCGATGTTCGAGACGTTCGCCCACTTCGTCCTCGGCGACCACCTGTACGGGCACACCTTCGTCCCCCCGATCGGGGACTGGGGATACGCACGGATGATGAACCCGGACCGTCGCCCTTACCGCACCCGAGACGGCCACGTGGGGACCAACGTCTACACGGACCGGCACTGGCGGCGGTTCTGCGAGCTGACCGGGCACCCGGACCTGGCGGACGACCCGCGTTTCGCCACCGTCGGCGACCGTACCGACAACATCGCACTCGTCAACGAGTTCCTGGCCGAAACCTTCCCGACCAGGACGACGGCCGAGTGGATCGCACTGCTGACCGAGGCAGACGTCCCGATCATCGAGGTGAACACGCCACAGACGCTGCTCGACGACCCGCACATGACGGAAGTCGGGTTCTTCGTCGTACAGGAGCATCCGAGCGAGGGCCTGCTGCGGATGCTCGGCATCCCGCAGCGGTGGAGCGAGAGCAGTCCGGAGTTGCGCCACCCGGCGCCGCGCCTTGGTGAGCACTCGGCACAACTCCTCGCGGAGTACGGCCTGGACGAAAGCGAGATCGAGGACCTGCTGAACTCGGCAGCCGCGCGTGCGGTCGCGGGCACATGAAGGAAGAAGGGGACACGATGCCGCGTGACCTGCTCCTGTCGGGCGTGGTGGTGGTGGAGCTGAGCGACAGCGCGTCGGCTCCGTTCACCGGCAAGATCCTGGCCGAGCTCGGCGCCGAGGTGTGGAAGGTGGAACGTCCGTCGGGCGATTCCTCGCGCGGCTGGGGACCGAGCACCTGGAAGGGGAGCGGAGCGGCCTTCCACGCTCTCAACCGAGGCAAACGGTGCATCAGCATCGACATCAAGGATTCGGCCCAACTGAGCACCCTGCACCGGCTGATCGCCGAACGCGCCGACGTGTTCGTGCACAACCTCCGGCCGGGCGCCAGTGCCGCGTACGGCCTTGACGCCGACAGTCTGCGCGTGACCAAGCCAGAGTTGATCTGCTGCGAAATCGGCGCGTTCGGCCACGAGGGACCGCTCAATACGCTGCCCGGCTACGACCCGCTGATGCAGGCATTCTCCGGCATCATGAGCATCACCGGCGAGGAGGACGGATCTCCCGTACGCGCGGGGGTCTCCATCGTCGACTTCGGGTCCGGGATGTGGGCCGCCATCGGCATCCTGGCCGCCCTGCACCGGCGTGGCACCAAACATTGCGGCGCGACGGTGCACGCGTCGCTCCTGGAGACGGCCATCGCGTGGATGTCCGTCGGCATCGCCAACCACAGCGCCGACGGCGAACCCGGCGGGCGCCACGGATCGGGTGTGGCCTTCATCGTGCCGCATCGTGCGTACGCCACCGCCGACGGCGACCTGATCGTCAGCTGTGCGAACGACACCCTGTTCGGTCGCCTGTGCGAGACGCTCGGCCACCCGGAATGGGCCACGGACGACAGATTCGCCGGCAACGCGGGGCGGCTGCGAAACCGGCGCGACATCGACCGGCTGATCGGCGAGCGGCTGGCACAACAGTCGCGCGCGTACTGGCAGGACCGCCTGCGGGCCGCCGGAATCCCGGTGGCGCCGATCCAGACCACGGCGGAGGTCGTCGACCACGAGCAGACGCGCGCGCTGGGCATCATCGGCAAGGCGTCGCACGACGACCTCGCGGTGGTGGGCCTGCCTTTGTCGTTCGACGGCAAGCGCCCGCCGCCCCTGCCCGAGGCGCGTGGCATCGGCGCGGACAACGACGGGATCGACGCAGTGCCCACGAAGACGAGAGTGGCGACATGGGCACGTTCCATCGACTGCACCTGATTCGCCAGGTCGACCTGTTCACTCTGCGACTCTTTCTCTCCGCGATCGAAGAGCAGCAGATCGGCCGGGCCGCGATCCGGGAGAACATCGCCGCGTCGACAGCGACCAAACGCATCCAGATCCTGGAAGACATCGCCGGCATCCAGCTTCTCGAACGCGGACCGAAGGGGGTTGTCCCGACTCCTGCCGGAGCCGTCCTGGCGCGCTACGTCCGCCGGATCTTCGACGGCCTCGAAGACCTGCACGCCGAGATCGCCTCCTTCACCGAGGGCGTGCGAGGCGAGCTGACCATCGCGTCGGCGCGCACCATACTGGTCCCGTTCCTCGCGCGCGAACTCGGTGAATACAGCCGCGAATATCCGCTGGTCCACCTCGCGGTGCACGACGTCGAGAACGCCGAGATCGTGCGGCAGGTCGCGCACGGGCAGGCGGACATCGGGGTGTTCGCGGCGGCATACGAACTCGATCTCGAAGGTGTCGACGTCACGCCCTACCGACGAGACCGCCTGGTGGCCGTGGTGCGGCGGGACCACTGGCTGAGCGAACGGTCCGGTGTGACGTTCGAGGATCTGCTGCCGGAGAACCTGATCGCGGTCGGCTCGATGCTCGGTGCCTTCCGTGCCGCGGCCAGGCGCCTGGACAGGGAGTTCGAACCGGAATACACGGTGCGAAGCGCAAGCGTGGCGATCAGCCTGGTTCAGGCGGGGTTGGGGGTGACCGTGCAGCCCGAATGCCTGGTCACCCGGGAGACGCTGTCCGGCGTGGCCATGGTCGAACTCGCCGAGCCATGGGCGGTGCGAAAGATCCACATCGCCACCGCGCGGGGGCGCACCGTGAGCCCGGCCGCGCGCGCGTTCGTCAACCGGTTGCTCGACCACCCGGCCGACGACCGCGGGAGTACGAGTCCTTCCTGAGCGCCGAAGGCCGTCGGAAGGATCCGGGATCCCTTCCGACGGCCTTCGGCGGCAACGCGTGTCGACTCGTGCTGCCGGCTAGGGCGAGACGCGCTCGACCAGTGAGACCTTGACGTGGTCCGGACGCTTCAGTGTCCCGTCGGGAACGAGTTGGACGACCGTCTTCACATTGAGGGCGGAGCGGATCCGCTGCTCGATCGTGGCGCGCAGGTCGTTCTGTTGCTCCGGGCCCAATCCCGCGGCGTGCTCCACCACCAGGAGAAGCGGTTGCTGGGTCGAGTGGCCCTCGAACTCGGCGCGGATACGCATCTCTCCCGTTGCGGCCGGCGTCGACTCGGTGACCAACTGCTTGATCGCCGAGGGGAACAGATTGATTCCGCGCACGATCAGCATGTCGTCCGTGCGGCCGATGCACCGGACCTTGAAACCGGTCCGGCCGCACGAACAATCCGTCCCGGTGACGACGACGTGGTCCCTGGTGCGAAAACGCAGCAGGGGCGAAGCCCGGCGACGCAGAGCGGTGTAGACGAGTTCGCCCTGCGCGCCCTCGACCGGCGCGACCTGCTCGCCGGTCTCGGGGTCGATCAGTTCGGCGATCATCAGGTCCGGTGACAGGAAATGCATGCCTTCACCCGCCTCGCACTCGCCCCAGTACGTGCAGGCGATGTCCGTCCCCCCGAGCATCTCCCGCGACGTCGCGCCCCACAGCGATTCGAGCCTGTCCCGCACGGCAGGCAGGCCGCCGCCCGGTTCACCGCCGACGCTGATGGTGCGGACACCGAGTTCACGGGCGGGTCGCCCGACGATCCTCGGCGCCTGTTCGGCGAGGTGGGCGAGGAAGTACGGGGTACCGATCAGGGCGTTCGGGCGCTGGTCCGCCTGCACGCGAAGCAGCCGTTCCGCACCGGCCTCCGCACCGATGGGGATGTCGACGATGCCCATGTACCGCAGGATCTGCACGATGGGCAATCCGCCGACGAACCCCTTGCTCATGCCGAACGCGTGCAACAGCCGGTCGCCGGGCCGGAACCCGTTCGCGTAGAGGGCCCGGGCCCCGAGTTCGCACCAGGTGACGATGTCGTCGGCGGTCAGCGCCACGTAGGAGGGATTTCCGGTGGTGCCGGACGATGCCTGGATCTGCACGACGTCGGCATGGTCGACGGCGACATGGGCGCCCAGCGGTGGCACCGCGGCCAGACTGTCGCGGAGCTCCTGCTTTTCGGTGAACGGAAGAGCGGCCAGGTCGTCGACCGTCCTGATCTTCGTGACGTCGACGTCGTGTCGCGCGAACTTCTCACGGTAGAAGGTGCTGTGTGCCGCGAGATGCGTGATCTGCTCCCTCAGCCGCTCGTCCTGGACTGCCCGCGCCTGCACAGCCGAGACAGTCTCGATCGGGCTCCAGTACTTCTCGGAGAACGGAGCAACTGACATGACGCCTCCCTCTATTCCTGGCGTGTCGGAAGCCGGGCTGCCGCGCCATCGCGACGCCTGTGAGCCGTCCACGAGGTCTGCTCGCGCGACTGCGCGAGACTCAAGAGTTCTACATCATATATCTCATTTTTGGCTCGAACCAGAGCTGTCCCAGGGGAGGGCAACTCGCCTCGAAGAGGGGCGGGTCCGCACGGCGACCGCCGCGAACCCGCCCCCGTCACTCGATCCTTTGCGTCTCGGTGTCACCCGATGTGCGCGGGGCTCCACCGTTCAGGGCCGGTCAGTAACGGCCCACCGCGATCTCCTGCGTTGCGCGGGCCTGCGCACTGCCGCGGCACTCGACCATCGTGCCGTTGTAGATCAGCGAGGTCGAACAACCCTCGTCGTCCGTCACGGTCACGCTCACGGTCCGCTCGCCCGCGGCTGCGTAGCGGTGCGTGACGAACGGCGTCGTGGTGGTCTGGGTCGAGCCGTCCCCGAAGTCCCACGTGTAGCCGGTGACCCGTCCGTCCGAGTCGGCGGATTTCACGGCCGAGAAGATCCGGGTGAGTCCGAGGCCCTCGCCGTCGACGCGGAGCGCCGCGGTCGGGCCCTGGTTCGGCGTGAGGAACGCGTTCGAACCGTCGTGCCAGTACAGGCCGGTGCTGATGGACGGGGACCTGGTCGGGGTCAGGCTACCGTCGGCCTTGACCGCATAACCGGTCACCTTGCCCGACTGCCGCGGCGCGCCGGTCATCGCGTACATGACCTTCCCGTCGGCACTGAGAATGACCCGGGCGACGCCGTCCGGGACCGCGTACGGCGAACCGGGGAGCGCGCTCAGCCGGCCGTCGGGGCCGATCTGCCAACCGGAGATCGAGTTGCCCGACGCGTTGGCGACATAGATGCGGCCGGAGTCCGACGTGAAGATCGGACCGTGCGGCGTGCCACCGCTCGGGTAGGGGGAACCGGCAACGGGAGTGAGCGCCCCGTTGTCCCCGATGGTGTAGCCCGAGACGTCGCCGCTGCCCTCGTTGCCGACGTACAGGTAGCGGCCGTCGGCCGAGACGGACGGAATGGCCGGCGATATCCCGGTCGGGACGGGTGCGCCGACGGGGGTGAGGCCCGCGTCGGGCGCGATCGCGAAGCTGGACATGTTGCCCGTAAGGAAGTTGCTCACGAACAGGTGGCGCGCGTCCGGGCTGATCACCACCTGGCTGATCGCACTGGGGACCTGGGCAGGCGGTGCACCCGTCGGCGTCAACGTCCCCGACGGCGAGATCGCATAGGACAGCACCTGGCCCGTCTCGCCCGTGGCGATCGTCACGAACAGGCGGGCACCATCCGGGGTGATCGCGGCGCCGATCACGGGGCCCGGGGCGGTGGTCTGGGCGATCTCGGTAAGCCGGCCGCCGGGCTCCACGTGATAGCCGGTTATGGTCCCGGGGAGCAGTGCGAGCGAACTGAGTTGCAGCCCCGCGCTCACCGAGTAAAGCGTCCGGCCGTCCGGAGTGATGGCCATACCCAACGAGGACGGACCGGACGCGAACGGGGAATCGGAGACCAGCCGCATCGCGCCGTCTCTGGTCACGGAGGCGCCGGCAATCGCCGGCGAAGCGAAACCGCCAACGTAAAGGTGTCTTTGCGAAGTCGCGGACGAACTCGAGCCGGCAGCCGGCTGAGCTCCGGTGGCGGAAGTGGACGCGGCAACCGATCCGGAACCGACCAGCGCGACCATGAAGGACACCGAAAGTGCGATACGCCTTGAGCGAGCCATCGGGAACCTGGTCATACGGTTCTCCTCTTTTTTCAAAGTCGGATAAACGCCCACGGCCGAGCTGTATTCGGTCGGGGCTCCACCGTGCATCGCGTTCGGTCGGTGCTGCCGTGTGCAGTGGACCTCGCGACGAGGTGCCCCCTTGTCTATCCGAGCCCGCCATCGACAAGTGTCCGGATTTCTGGACAGCCGGGCGCGCGCCGCGGCACCGGACCCCGCCCGAATCGCACGTCGAGTCCGGCGCGGGCGAGGGGTACCGAACGCGACGACGCCGGCCTCCGGGACCACGAGCGGGTTCCGGAGGCCGGCGTCGGTGTGCCACGTCAGGCCGGGTCGGTGTCAGCCTGCCAGGTGCTGCCCGAAGAAGTCGGTGAGCTTGGCGACGGCGGGGGTGACGTGTTCGTCCCTGTCGTACAACGAGACGTGAGTACCCCCGTCCACGACGAACAGCTCCTTCGGTTCGTTCGCCTTCTCCACGGCCTCACGGCTGAAGTAGGCGGTGTCCGCCTCGGAACCGACGATCATCAGCAGCGGGCGCGGGGCGATCAGCTCGATCCTCGCGTACGGGTCGAACTGGGCGATGTGGTCGATGCTGCGCAGCGGCCATTCGTTGGTGGAGTTGCAGTGCCCGCCGCGCGGGGTGCGGTAGTAGTCCTGCGCCTCCCGGTACAGGGTGGGTGCCTCCTCCAGGCCCTCGGGGCTCTCCGGGGCCCAGTTCAGCACGGCAGGCTTCTCGCCCTTGGCCTCCGCGGTCCGCGCGGCGCCGGCCTGCTCGAGCAGGGCCTGCAGGACTTCGGGGCCCTGGGTGCGGCCGAGACCGTCGACCAGCAGGCTGCTGACGTCGACGGCGCTGACCGCGGCCACGGCCCTGATGCGGTGGTCGGTCTGCGCGGCGAAGGGGACGTACCCACCGGACGCGCAGATCCCGAGAGCGCCGATGCGGACCGGATCGATGTCGTCACGAGTAGTCAGGTAGGTGACGGCGGCGCGCACGTCCTCGGCCCGCTGGAAGGGGTTCTCCAGGCCGCGGGGAGTGCCCTCGCTGCCGCCCTGGTAAGCGGCGTCGAAGACCAGCGCCGCGAAACCCTCGCGGGCCAGGCGCTCGGCGTAGAGGCTCGCGGTCTGCTCCTTCACACCGCCACCGGGGTGGGAGACGACCACGGCCGGCAGGGGGGTGCCGGTGTGGCTGTCCGGGGTGAACAGAAGGCCGGCGAGCGAGAGTCCGGCGCTGGGAAAGGTTACGTTCGCCTTCATGTGCTTGGCGTTCCTTGGTTCCGAGGTGCAGTGGCCTGCGTGGCCGTGATCCGGGGACGTCCGGTGAGGAAGAACCTCTCCGTACGCCCCCGCGTTGCCACCTGACAAAGGTTTCCACGCGTCGCACGCCGGCGAAATGGGCGACTTCCAACCCCCGACACGGGTGTCCTGGGACCGAACCGGCCCCCTCACAGTCGTGGCGTTTGCTGCGAGACTTGTCCCATGAGCAGCAGCGCGCACCGCGATGAGCTGGGCGCTTTCCTCAAGGCCCGCCGCATGGAGCTCACCCCCGCCATGGTCGGACTGCCGCAGACCGGGGGCAGGCGCAGGGTCAAGGGCCTGCGCCGGGAGGAGGTGGCCCTGCTCGCCTCCATCAGCACCGACTACTACACGAGACTGGAGCAGGGCCGGCGGCAGGCGTCCCAGTCGGTGCTGGAGAGCCTCACCGAGGTCCTGCGTCTGGACGACGACGAACGCGAATACGTGTACGGGCTCGCGGGCAAGGACGAGCCTCGGCCGCGCCGGGTGTCCGCGCAGAAGGTCCAGCCCCGGTTGCGCCGGCTGCTGGACGACCTGGCCGGCACCCCCGCCATGGTTCTGGGCCGCCGGATGGACGTCCTCGCCTGGAACTCGATGGCCGCCGCGCTGATCACCGACTTCGGCAAGGTCCCGGAGAAGCAGCGCAACATGGTGCGGCTGGTGTTCATGGACCCCGCTTTCCGGGCGCTGTATCCGGACTGGAAGAACGTCGCCCACGCGTGTGTGGCCCAACTGCGGATGGAGGCGGCCCGCGACCCGCACGACCTGCGACTGGCCGCTCTCGTCGGCGAACTGTCCGTGCAGGACGCCGACTTCCGCCGCTGGTGGGGCGCCCACCATGTCGCTGCCCGGGGCATGGGCACCAAGGTGTACCACCATCCCGTCGCCGGCGATCTCACCCTCGATTGGGACACCCTCACCTGCGCCACCGACCCCGACCAGCAACTCGTCACGTGGACCACCGAACCCGGCAGCCCCTCCCACGACGGTCTGCGCATCCTCTCCTCGTGGGCCGCCACCGACGAATCCACCGCGTCGGCGGACACCGGCGGCTGATCGGCCGACCTCGCAGGGCAGTCACTCACCGGTCACCCGAGCCCGAGGGTCACCCGAGCCCGAACGAACCACAGGCCCGGCGACCTGCCGGCTCGACGGTGTCCGGATATTTGGACACCCACACGTCCCGGCCTTCCCAACGCCGGACGCAGGTGGATCGAATGGTCCGGCTCGCACCACGGGCAGATCCGCGTGGGTGCGAGAGCGATGTCCGTGGCGAGCAGAGGTGGCCTTGCGTGTACGGCTCTTCTCAGGATGGTGCCGGGAAGGTACGGCCGGAGATCGAGTCCTCGTGGAGCCGGTCGCGCCTGAACGGCCTCCACCGGCACGGCGCTCCGGCCCTCGACCAGGGGCCGGTGGCCGGTGACGGAATTCTGGTTCGTGCGGCTCGCCCGGTGCTGGACCGGGGGCAGGCGGAACTCGCCGACGCCCGGTGTGTCCTGGTGCTGGCCGACCGCGAGGCGCGCATCATCGACATCCGCTGCGCAGACGCGACGTTCGGCACAGCGCTGACCGCGTTCGGGATCGTGCCGGGCGTTCGGCTCGGCGAGGAGCAGGTGGGGACCAACGCGGTCGGCACTCCGCTGGAGACCGGCCAAGGCCTGCTGGTCCGTGGCACCGATCACTTCATGACGACCTTTTGTGAGTTCGCCTGCTACGGACATCCGATCATCCATCCGATCACCCGTCGGATCGAGGGGGTCGTCAATGTCGGAGCCCCCTTGGGCGAGGAGCACCCCCTGTTCGCAGCCCTGGTTCGGCGCATCGTCCGTGACATCGAGGACCGGCTTCGGTTGGACGCGACCCGGACCCAGCGCCGGCTGCTGGCAGCGTTCCGGACGGCTGCCCGCTCTTCCCGGCGGCCGGTCATGGGGGTGGGTCGGGGCGTCGTTCTGGCGACTCCGGCCGCACTGGAGTTGCTGAGTCCTGCGGACCACGTGGCCGTCCAGGCGTGCGTGGAGGGGATGCGCTCCGACCGCGAGGTCGATCGTCATCTGACGCTGGTCTGCGGCCGAACGGTCCGGCTGAGGTGTGCGCCCGTCGACGGCGCCGACGGGGCACTGGTCGACATCGTTGTGAAACGGTCGGGCCGTCGAGGCACGGACGGTGCCGACCTTGCCGTCGGTCGACCGCTGTTGATCGTCGGTGAGCTCGGCAGCGGCCGTACCACCGAGGCTCGGCGGGCAGCCGGACCCGATGCGTTCGTACTCGACGCCGCCGACGCCGTGTGCCAGGGCGAACAAGAGTGGACCAAAGGCATGGCGGCCCTGCCGGCCGGCGGCGCGTGCCCGTTGATCATCGAGAACATCCAGCTCATGAGCGAGCGGATGACGACGCCGACGGTTGAGTGGATGCGCGCCACGCGGCGAAAGACCGTGCTGACCTCGACACCCGGCGAACATCTCGACGGTGTGCACGCACCACTGGCAGCGCTCTGCGGCGCGCGGCGCGACCTGCTCCCTCTGCGCCGGCGCAGGCACGACATTCCCCGGTTGGCGCAGAACATGCTGACCGACGAGGTGGGCCCCGAGCGGGCTCGGATGACCGGCGACAGCCTGCGGGTACTGGCCGCTCAGCCGTGGCCCGGTAACCTTGCCGAACTGCGGCGGGTGGTTCGGTTCGTCGCCGAAAGACGTTCGGTGGGCGACATCGTCCCCTCGGACCTGCCCGCTTCGCACTGCGGCGTGCCGGTTCCGACGTCGCCGCTTCTGCAGGCCGAGCGCGAGGTCATCGTCGCCGCCATCAAGGCGGCCGGCGGCAACCGACTCCAGGCGGCACGCGCTTTGGGGGTGAGCAGGTCCACGCTCTACAACCGGATGCGTGCCTTGCGGGTGTACTGACGTCGGGGGAGCGGGGCCGGTTCGGCCGGCGTGGTTCAGGAGTCGGTGCGGTCCTGCCAGAGTCCGCGTGCCTCAAGGGTCTCGATGAGATGGTCGGCGCTTTGCAGGGTGTGTTGTTCCACGAGCGAGCGTGCCATGCCGTGCCTGCGCCGGCGAAGTGCTTCGACGATGAGGGGGTGCTCCTCGCGGGCGGCGGCGGCTCTGCCTTCGATGGAGATGTAGAAACGGTTGGGCAGTTGCTTGACGGCGGAGCGCAGAAGGAGGGCGAGGCGGTGGGAATCGGCGGCGAGGTTGATGTGACGGTGGAAGGCGTGGCCGTGTTCGAGCATGCCTTCCTCGTCGTCGGCCTCGATGGCCTCCTCCTGTTGTTTGACGATGGCTTCGAGTTCGTCGAGTTGTTCGCCGGTGATCTTCCGGGCCGCGCGGGCGGCGAGTTCGCCGCCGAGTTGGGCCTGGACCCAGAACAGGTCGTGGACGTCCTGCCGGGAGAAGGGGATCACGATGAAGCCGCGGCGAGGGACCAGTTCGATGAAACCTTCGCTGCTGAGGGAGAGAAGACCCTCGCGTACCGGGGTGTTGCTGACGCCGACGGCTTCCGCGATGGGTTCCAGGCGCAGGAACTCGCCGGGCCTGACCTCGCCGGAGATGATCATCTCGCGGACGTAGGTCGCCACCTCCTCGGAGAGTTGCTGCCGCTGGGAGTTGTTGCGGTCACGCGCCATGGGCTCCTCGTTCGCCATCGCCGGTCGGCGGTCCGAAACAGAGTGCATCATATAGCCTGACGAGTTCCTTGCGACCCCGTGCGCAGCCACGCGGCCCGGCCACTCCCGGAACAAGCGCGTGCCGAGCGCCCGGGGTGCGTTCCGGCAGGCCCTCGATGAGCTGTCGTCGGTGGTGGTGCTGCCCGTCATGAGGTGGTTCTGCCTTCCGGGAACGAAGGAGTGTCGGCCGATTCGGGGATCTGCAGGAGGTCGAAGACGGCAGCCGGCGGATCGGCTCGTGGCGGGGTCTGTGGTCGGCCGGGGAAGTTTCCGATCACGTAGACGGCTACATCCCGCCCGGCCGTCGTCCGGCGCCCCCGTCCGGACGGGAAGGAACTCCGCAGTGATCCCGGCGAGTTCGGAGGCGAACCGGGTGCGCTCCGGCAGACGCCGGTTCGGATCGTGCCTCGGTGTCGCCCGGAGCGGGCATGGCGTGCGGGCCCGTCGGGCGTCGTGATTCACGACTCCGACGGACCCGCAGTAGATAAAATATTCGACTGGCTGGGGCTGTCTCCGCAGGCCTGTCAACAACCGGCAGAAGCAGGCACTGTCGGGCCGCAGGTGTATTCGTCATCGCCCTGCGCGATCCGCCGGACCACGTACTGGAACCGATCGAACAGGCGTGGCACATTGACCCGGGCCTCGGGTGTGTCGGGGTAGGTGACCCGCATGTAGGTGCTGTCCCAGCGGCGGTTCACCCACATCATGACCTCGCTGCTCGGGCTGGAGTCGTAGAGCCCGTTGCAGTTGGCCCCCTCCCAGTCACGGGACCCCCGGGCGTGCCTCCCGTCGATGTAGGAGACGATCGGGAGTACCGCGGAGTCGTCGGACTGCAGGGGGAAACCGGCGAGTTCGGCCACCCGGAGGGGAGAGACCGAGGCCAGCTTGCAGGCACTGCGGAATCCGGCGCCCGCGGCACCCAGGAGTTCGACCAGGGAAAGAGGTCGGCTGTCCGCCCCGTCCTCGGTCAGCGGAAAAGCGACCGGGACCAGGTTGATGAACCATCCCTGGGCGGCGAGCCAGCGCACCTCGTTGCGGGTGTGTACGACGGACAGGCCGCGGTAGACGCTGCGACCCCCGAGGTCGCGGTGCACGACCCCCAGAGCAGCCAGCAGGCCGGCGGAGAAACCGGCGCCGTGCGGCCTGCACGCCTTGGCGAAGGCGTCGGCCTCGGCAGCGGTGAGCAAGTCGAGTTCGAAGGAGAGACTGGCACGCGTCTCTCCCGGCGACAGCCCCAGTGCGAGCGGGAAGGACGGCATCGGGCCGGAGAGGAGAAAGCCGACCCAGCTTTGCACCCCGGGAGAATCGGCCTGGAGGGCGGCGGCCCGCTCGTGCTCCAGAACGCCGGCGTCGAGGTAGCTGCCGACCTCGGGCAGGACGGCCTCGGTCCCCTCCTGTTCGGCCTGGTACAGGGCGCGCAGTTCGTCGAAGACGAGAAGCATGGAGTAGGCGTCGCTGTGCGCGTGGTCGATGGCGAAGTAGACGGTGGAGGAATCCTCGCCGAGTACGGCGGCGGCGGTGAACGGCGGCCAGCACATCGGACTGGTGCCGCCGTGGAACTGCTCGCGCAGATGCTCCCGGACGGCGTCCTCGGAGGTGAAGGCGCCGCGTGGCACAGGCTGTACGTCCACGTACTCGGGAGTGACCATGTGCCGAGTGAGGGTCGTGCCGGCGCCACCCTCGGTGGCCTCGTTCGGCTCGGCCGAGAACCACGTGAGCATCGTCTCGTGGCGCAGCGTCCACTTCCTCAGGGCGCCGGCCAGGGCGGCGGTGTCGATTCGCCCCGGCAGGTCGAAGGCGAGCCCCAACCACGGGGACTGGGGACGGCCGGCCTGGAGATTGGCCAGATAGCGCGCGAGGTGATTCTCCTGTACCGGGGACGGCGGCACGGGGTGTACCGGTGCGTGCTTCGCCTTCTCGACGACGTGGTCGGGAATCCGGAACTCGACCAGCTCGCCGACCCGGGGCACGTAGTCGGACAGGAAGGTCATCAACACGGCGTGGGTTCCTTTCCTTTGGTGTCGCGGACACAGACCGGGTGTGATCGCGGCGGACAAGAGGAGTGCGGAGCGGCGGACGGCAGGTTCTCACCGGCGACGACCTGCCGCACCAGGCGGCCGATGTCGGAGACGTAGGAGGGCACGTTGGCTCGGCCGGGTTCGGAGTCGGGGAAGCGGTGGCTGAGGTAGACGCCCTCACGAGTACGCACGATCCACAGGTAGACCTCGTGCGGGTGGATCCGACGACTGCGCAGCGCGGTGGCCTTCCACTCGGTCCACCGGCCGGCGCCGGGCAGGGACCGGATGTCCATGTACGAGACCATGAACCGGGGTTCGAGCGGCAGCCCGAACAGTTCGGCCAGTCGAGCAAGCGGTGCGCAGGCCAGCGGGCGGGCACGCCGCAGGGCCTCTCCGGCCTCCTTCATCACCTGCTCGAAGTCGTCTCCACCGCGAACGGCGACACTGACCGGCGCGATTCCCACGTACCAGCCCAAGGACCGGTGGAACTGCCGCTCGTTGCGGGTGTGGAAGGGCACCATGGTGCGAAAGCCGTCCCGGCCCGACAGGCTCCGGGCGGACAGGGCGAAGCAGGCGAGGACACCGGAGAAGAAATCGCCGCCCCGCTGTCTGCAAACGAGCTCGAAAGCACGCGCGTCGTCGGAGTCGAGCAACCACTTCAGACCGCCCGCCTGGGCGACCGACGCCGGTTGCCGCGGATCGGCGACCGGAACGACGAACTCGGGCAGCTTGCCGCCCCCCTCGGCCACGAAGTCCCGCCAGTGCCGGACGGCTTCGTGTTCGCTGTGCAGCCCGGCGGCATCTCGGCGCTCGGGGCCGGTGAAGTCCAGATAGCTGCCCACCTCGGAGAGGCGGGCGGGGCGGTCGTCGAGCACCGCGCCGTACAACTCCCGTAGTTCCTGGGCGATCAGCAGGATCGCGTAACCGTCGACGTTGTGGTGGTCCAAGCCGACGCAGACGGTGGTGGAATCGGGGTGTCGCACGGTGAGGAACGCGAAGGACGGCCAGATCAGGGGGTCGGTGTTCTCGTCCAGGATCTCCTCGATGCGAGTGGACAGTTCGCGCGGATCGCCGAGGTGGCCGTGCTCCGTGCGGACGAGGCCGACCGCGCCCGGCCGCAGGGTGGTGCGATACATCCCGAGAGAGTCGCCGTCGGCGTACGGCTCCAGTCGGCTGCGCAGCACTTCGTGCCGGTTGATCCAATCGCCCAGCGCTTTGCCCAGGGCGTACTCGTCGAGCGGGCCGGGCAATTCGAACGTCGTGGCCAGCCAGGAGGGACCGCGGCCGCTCGAGGCGGAGTTCAGAGCATCACTGAGATGCCCTTCCTGGAGATACGACGCGGGCCGCGCGTCGGGTATCCAGTCGCGGGTGTCGGGGGGACCGGCCGTCGGGCGCCATACCGTCAACTGCCCGGCCGGTATTTCGAGGTCCCAGATGTCGATGAACTTCACGGGCCTGCCTCGCTACCCAGGCGATGCCTGATGGGGGACGTGATACGGGGAGGGTGATGTCCGACGCCTTCACGGTAGGGAAGAATTCGGTGCGCAAAGGTCCAAGAAATTGGACACTCATTTCGCAGCGTGCCGGTAGCCCGAAAAAACGGCTGCGTAGTGGAACAGGTGGTATCGCCCGCCGACCTTTTGGCAGGTGGGCGGGACCGATGCGCCGATCCGTCGGCGTGCCGCGTCAGATCGACAAATGCGGCGAAAAACTATTCGGATACAACTGTCTCGAATTCGGGCGCAGCATGCTGTCGGTTGCACCTGAGAATTCCGGGGTGACCTGTTCCGAGCCGAGCGAGAGGGCACAGCCGCTGCCTCACCGGACGAGCGACAGTCGTATTCGGAGTCAGTGGATGTGCAGTGCCCGCATGCGGTTGTAGAGGGTGGAGCGGCTCACACCCAGCGCGCGCGCCGCCTCTCGCTTGTTCCCGTTCACGGAGTCGATCGTGGCGATGATGACTTCGCGCTCCGCTTGACGGAACGGTGAAGCGGAGGAGGACCTGTCACGGTGTGAGGCGGGCAGGTCCGAGGGGAGGATGTCCCCGGCCGAACGGAGCCGAGCGAGGCCGTCGACCGCCTTGCGTAGCTCGGTCAGATTGCCGGGCCAGGACTGCGCGGCCAGCACGCGCAATGTCTCGGAAGCCAGGCGGACGCGTCCGGAGCCCGAAACCTGGGCCAGCATCTGCTGTGCCAGTTGCGGGATTTCGTGTCTACGACGCCGCAGCGGCACCAGTTCCCGGCGCTCGGCGCACATGGCCACCAGCAGTGCGTGCACACCTTGGAGATGCTCACCGGGAGTCGAGGTCAGGACGACCTTGCGCAAGGCGCCGGGAAGCGCCTTGGCCAGCAGCATCGTCAGCGGTTCGGACAGGAACTCGATGTTCTCCACGATGACCGCCGGCCCGTCCGTCTTCAGCAACGCTCCCAGGGCCGCACCCCAAAGGGCTTCGCCTCGTCGAGCGGCGGCCGTCGAGTCGACAGTGGTGGCGCCCGGCCCGGCGGCACGGCGTGCCTCGGTGGTCCGGCCGCTGCCGGGCTCGCCGATGACGACCAGCGGCCACTGGGCGGTCACGTCCGTATGGGTCCTGCCGCGGCGCGCGTCTCGGTCCGGGACGATATCGATGAGTACGCCGTCGGTGTCCTCGATCGGCACGCACCTGAGCCGGACCGACCGACCGGAGACCAGGGTCAGTTGACGGATGCGCTCACGGGCCGGCCCCGGAGGGTCGGCGCAAGCCTGGACGGCTGGGTGATCGGCGGGCTCCAGCAGGTCCAACGCGGACGGGTTGGCCAGGACGAGTCCCGGACCAAGCACCACGACCGCCCGTCCCCGGGTCCGCGTCGCCGCCTGGAACGCGGCCAGCAACCGCCGCTGGGCGAGCGGCGAATCCAGCAGGAGCCGGTCTTCGATGTCCTGGACCAGATGCCGGATCAGGGACGGCAGCAGCGGGTGCTCTTCTCCCCAGGCACAAGCGAGGTTCACGGCGCCTTCGAGCCGGTGGGTCACCGGATGGACGATCGGATGCCCGAAACAGGAGAAGGGATCAAACACGTTCAAGAAGTGTTCGGGTCCGCGTATGAACACGCTTCGGCCGGTCTGCAGCGAGGTGCCCAGCCCGTTGGTGCCGATTTTCTCCTCTTCGACTCGGACGCCCGGTGCCAGACCGAGATTCGTCATCGCGTCGTCAACCGACCGGTCGGTGCAGCGCATGTCGAGGACGAACGCCCTTGCGTCGGCGAGCAAGAACGCAGCCGAAAACCCCTCGACCTCCTGCTGCGCCCGTTCCAGCACCCGCCCCGCCGCGCGGGACAGACTGCCCTCCGTATCGACCGGACCTCGAACGAGGCAGGGCACCGCGTCCTTGCGCACACCGTGCAGGCGCGATCGGGTCCATGACGATTCGATCGCGGGCCGCTCCTGCCCGGGCTTGCCTAACGAGACATCCTTCATGTCGGCTCCTCCGGTTGCCGGTCCCGGCGGCGTGCGCCGGCTCGGGACGTCAGGCTCTGGGGCGGGGCGGTGCACCCCGGAGCTTGTCTGGGCGGAGTTCACAAAGCGTTAACGACTGGGAAATAAAATATACCATGCATCATCGGAGGGGGTGTGATAGTGCCCCGCATGCGAGGGGTGAACGCCCCGGCGCGTCCGGCCTGCGGAAGGCGGCTCCCGGGTACCTTGCGCTCGGTCGGGAAGGTAAGCTCACCGCTCACCCCGTGGGCGAAGATTCCGCATCATATAAAAAAGTTCAAGAGTCCGACTCGAAGAACGAGGGCCCCGAAGGCCGCCGCATCGCCGGGTGTCGGCAGGACACTCAAACGCGACAAACGTAGTATCCGGGGCATGGGGACGTCCTCTCATGAGGAGGGAAATGGGCGGGTCGACTGCCGGAGCCGCAGCAGGAACGGATGCTTCCGCCGACGTCGCGATCGCCGTGACGGACGCGGACGGTTCCGTGGTGCGCTGGTCCCAGGAAGCGGAAGAGCTACTGGGCTGGATCGCCCAAGAGGTGTGCGGCCGACCGCTGAAAGACCTGTTCGCCGAGGGTCGTGCGGCTGCGACCGATGCCATCCGCTCACCGACGGCCGGCCGGGCGCCGCTCCGCCACCGGTCCGGTGATTCGATCGACGTCACCTACCGTGTGGTGCGTCTGCAGCCATCCGCCGAACGCCTTGTGCTCCTTGTACCCACCGGGCGGGCGACCCACTGGAAGCGGACGGGCGGCGCCCAGGGAGACCCGGCGGGCGTCGTGGCCATCCACCTCGACACCCTCGGCCGGCAGCGGATCCGCCGGGAGCTGGCCCTGCTGCACCGGATCGCCACCGGGATCGGCGGCTCTCTGGACGTGACGAGTGTCGTTCGGGACCTGGTGGACGTTCTCGTGCCCGCCTTCGGGGACCTGGCCTGGGTGGATCTCGCCGACGCCGTACCCGGCGGCGACGAGCCCCCCAAGCTCGCCGGCGGAGGAGAACTGCACGTGCATCGGGCAGCGGTGGCCTCCGCCACCGACGACCCGTGGCCCGCCGCACTGCTCCAGCTCGGTCGGCAGGCCCCGCCGGTGCCGTCCTCGGCCACGCTGCGGGCCATTCAGGAAGGCCGGGCAGTAGTCCTGGATCCGGAGACGGTGGCCGAGGTCCTCGGGAACGACGAGCCACTGGTCCGGCTGTTCGTACCCGAGCACGGGCATTCGGGAATCTGGGCTCCCCTCTTCGCGCGCGGACTGGTGCTGGGGAACATCACGGTCTGGCGTACCGACCAACAGGACCCGTACGACGACAGGGACGCGGAACTGCTGACGGAGATCGCCTCGCTGGCCGCACTCGGCGTGGACAACGCCCGTCGCTTCACCCGGGAGCGCCGCTCCGTGCAGGCGCTGCAGCAACGCCTGCTTCCCCGGCCCACGGCCGACACCCCGGCGGTGGAGGCAGCCGGTCTCTACCTGCCGGCCGGGGGTGACACCGAGATCAGCGGCGATTGGTACGACGTGGTCCCCCTGCCCTCCTTTCGAGTCGCCCTGGTCGTCGGTGACGTGGCCGGCAACGGGCTGTACGCCACCGCAACCATGGGCCGGCTGCGCACCGCCGTCCGCACCCTCGCCGACCTGGAACTCGACCCCGTCGAACTCCTCACCCACCTCGACGACCGGGTACGGCAACTCACCAGAGAAGCCGATCCTGGAAGTCCCGTCGGTGCCACCTGCCTGTATGTCGTCTACAACCCCGTCAGCCGACGCTGCGCACTGGCCAGTGCCGGGCACCCGCCGCCCGTCTTGCTGCGGCCCGACGGCACCACGGAGGTGATCGACGTCGTCCCCGGGCCGCCGCTGGGCGTGGGCGGCGTTCCGTTCGAGATGGCCGTCGTCGACCTGGAACCCGGCAGCGTCCTCGCCCTCTACACGGACGGCCTGATCGATCGGGAGGACGGTGACACCGAAGCCGGGCTGCGGTGGCTGACGGAGAATCTGGCAGACCTGTGCGGCGCCGACCGGCCTCTGGACGACGTGGGCCGCGCGCTCCTGTCGCGCCTCGGCGACGCCCCACCCCGCGACGACACCGCCCTCCTACTGGCCCGAACCCGGGCGATCACGGCCGACGACATCGCGGACTGGGAATTCGCGGCCGACCCGATGGCCGTGGCCACGGCCCGGCAGGCCGTCACCGAGCAGCTCACCGCCTGGGGGCTGGACGAGCTGACCTTCACCACCGAGCTGATCGTCAGCGAACTGCTCACCAACGCGGTCCGCTACGCCGGGGGCCCCATCCGTCTGCGGCTCATCCGGGACGCCGCGTTGGTCTGCGAGATCACCGACCCCAGCAACACCCAGCCCCGTCTGCGTCGCGCCCACTGGACAGACGAGGGCGGACGGGGCCTGTTTCTCGTCGACCTGGTGGCCGATGACGTCGTGTAGATCTCTGGCGATGCGGAGTCGTTCTTCGGTCACTCGTCGGGTGGCCTCGATCTCGCGGGTGGCGATGGCGCTTTCGGCTCGTTCCTCCAGCATCCACCAGCGGTCTCGATGGATGCGGAGCGCGACCCCGGTCGCACCTCCCGCGATGGCCGAGAACGTGGCGGCGGCTCCCACGATCGCGCCGCCACGAAATCCTCCTACCGTCGTGAAGGCCCCCAGGAAGAACGCCGCCACGATCCCGGTCCCGACCAGGGGCTGCTTTCCCCTGAAGGTGACCGAGAACAGCACGAGTACCGCCATCATCCACACCGAGAGCGGGTCTTGGCCTATCGCTGTGACGGCGAAGGAAGCCCCGCTCGTCACGACCAGTCCCGCCCACGGCCTCCACCACGAGAAGGCGACACCACCACCGGCGAGTAGTACGGACAGGGCCGTCGGCCGATCCGACCCCCTCGATATCACTGCCACGAGCTGACCGGCGAATACCAGTGCGGCCACCGAATAGGCGATGAGGTGCAGCATCTCGGGACGGCGGATCCACAGGGGCGCCGCGAGCCCGTCTCGATTGTCCCGCGCCTCGACCATGACCCGATTCTCGTTCACCTGTGCTGCGATCATGTACTTCGAACGATGTAGACGGCGAACGTACTTCGGTCGATGGCGGAACGGCGTCGATGGCAGAGCTGCGTCGGTGGACGGAGACGGCAGAACTACTTCGTTCGAAGTACACGACCTTGCTCGTGGACTTCGAGACTCGTCGGCGAGGCAATCGCCTCACCTTCACGATTGCGCAAGGGCACCCGGATGACTCGGACCACCGCACCTTCGACCACCACGCAACCTTGCAAGCGCCGATCCTCGTGGCGCACCGCGGGCGTTGCACTGTCGGCACTGGCCCTCACCACGATCCCGATCACCGCACACGGCGCGGATACCGGCCGGGCGGCGACGTCCACAGGCACCCACCCGGCCTCGGCCACGACCCACAACGGCCCCAAGCCGACGGTCGTGCTGGTGCACGGCGCGTTCGCGGACGCTTCCGGTTGGGACGACGTCGTCACCCGGCTGATCCACGACGGCTATCCCGTCCGCGCGCTCGCCAATCCGCTGCGCGGACTGGCCTCCGACAGCGCGTACATCCACAGCTTCCTCAACACCATCCCGGGCCCCGTGGTGCTGGTCGGGCACTCGTACGGCGGTGCGGTCATCACCAATGCCGCGATCGGCAACAAGCAGGTGAAGGCTCTGGTTTACGTGGCCGCCTTCGCTCCGGATTCCGGCGAGGACGTCACCGGCCTGCTTGCCCGACCGGTCGCCCATCCGGCGCCGCCGCTGCCCGCGCAGCCGGTCCCGTACGCCCTTCCGGGTGGCACTTCCGGTGTGGACATCTACCTCGACCCCGCGAAGTTTCGGGCCGCATTCGCAGCGGACGTCCCGGCGAAGACCGCCGCTCGGATGGCTGTCGAGCAGCGGCCGATCGACGCCGGCGCAAATGCCGGGGTCACTGCCGAAGCGGCCTGGCACACGATCCCGTCCTGGTATCTGGTGGCCAAGCAGGACCGGGCCATCGCTCCCGACCTCCAGCGTTTCATGGCGGCTCGCGTCCATGCGCACGTGACCGAGATCAACTCTTCGCACGCGGCAATGGTCAGCCACCCGGCCACCGTGACCAGGCTGATCGAGGCCGCCGACCGGGGCAGCCGCTCCTGAGGGTCTCCTCGGGACGACGGTGGTTCGAGGTCGATGCCACGGGCGGATGGCAGGCCGCTGGATATGGCGAGACGGGCGCGGGCCACGCCCTGCCTGGCACCCGCGGTCGACGGCCTGGCGTGCGATCCGGACACGATCGCGGCTGCCGCCCTGCGTGAGCAGGGCGGCCGTCCCTGGCGTCGGCGATGCCCCATCGGGGCATCGCCGACGCCGAGAGGCCACTCGCCCCCTCTTCGTGCCCGTGGGCGACCAGTCACGGCGCGGATCACTCCGCGAACTCGAACACGCCCTTGCCGTCGGACTGTTCGTCGAACCACGTGTAAGCCTCGGCCGCCTGGTCCAGCGTCCAGGAATGGGTGTAGAGGTCGTCGACGGGGAGGTGGTGGGCGACGATGAAGTCCGCACACCGTGCCTGTTGGATCGTTGACATGGTCCACGACGTCATCAGCGTCCACTGCTTCTTGTAGTGCTGCTCCGCGGAGAACCGCACCTCTCCCGGAAGCCCGAGGAAACAGGCACGGCCGAACGTGCCCAGGACGTCCAGTGCGTCCTGTCCGGCTCGGCCGGAGGTTTCGAGAACGACGTCCGCGCCCCGGCCACGCGTCAGATCGCCGACGGCCTCCGCGAGGTCGACCTCGGCCGGGTCGAGAACCTCGTGCGCGCCGAAGTCCCGGGCGCGCCGCAAGCGCGACGCATCGATGTCCACCGCGATCACCCTGGCACCCATGGCCGCCGCGAACATCGTTGCGGACAAGCCGACCGGGCCCTGCCCGAACACCACCACGGTCGTGTCGGCGATCTCGCCGAGGCGCTTGATGCCACCCCAGGCGGTTCCGGTCCCACAGCCGACCGCGGCGCCCGCCTTGAAGCTCAGCTCGTCGGGAAGCGGCAGCAGTGTGTGCGCCGGTACCAGTGCGTACGGTGCGTGCCCACCGTGCGCGGTCGCGCTCATGGTTTTGGCCGGTGCCGTCTCGCACATCTGCGGCCATCCGGAGCGGCACCTGCGACACGTCTGGCAGCCCCAGTAGTGATGGACCATGACCCGCTGCCCCACTTTGGCCATGGCCTCGGTGACGCCGGGGCCCACCGCGTGGACTTCGCCGCACGGCTCGTGGCCCTGGATGGTGCCGCCGCCGGCGGCGAAGCCGACGGACCCCCGGTAGAAGTGGAGGTCACTGCCACACATCCCTGAGGCGCGCATCCGCAGCACGACCTCACCCGGGCCGGGGACAGGGTCCGGGAACTCCTTGAGGACGGCTGTCCGGTCACCGGGAAAAACGATCGCCTTCATGCGTGCTCCTTCGCTTGGTGGGCGGCCACGCGTACGCCGACGGACGCCGCGCGCCGAGGGTCGGGCGGGTGGTCAGCGGCGTGCGCGGAGGGCCTTCGTCGCGTCGTCGTCGATGCGCAGGCCCTCGGGGGCGAAATGCGGATCTCCGGTCACGACGACGCCGTAGTCGCGGGCAGCGCCCTCGATGCTCACGTACTCGTCCCGCACATCGGCGAGGACCTTCTCGGGGTCGCGGGCGAAGGGCGCCCCCCAGCCTCCGCCCCCGTTGGTCAGGCAGCGCAGTACCGCGCCGGCCCGCGTCCGCCATGTCTTCTCGCGAGCGAAGTAGTGGTAGGTGCCGTGTACGGGGTCAAGGGCCTTGGTGTCCGGATCGAGCACGCCGGCCACCGGAATGCTGTCGACACAGACGCCCGGAGTGGTTGCGACCAGGCTCGTGGGACCGTTGGTCCCTTCCCGCGGCGGAAAGATCCACATGGCTCCGGTCGGTCCCGACCGGCCCCCACCCGCACCGACACCGCTCGGCTCCCTGGTACGGAAGGGCGACAGGTGGTGGTCGGCGTCGGTCAACCAGAGGGTGTCCTTCACATTGGCGGCGCCGCCGCGGTGGGTGCCGGGCCCGCCGGTGTCGATCGCGTGCTCCTTGCGGAGCACGACCACAGGGGAATCGTGCTCGATGGTCTCGGTCGCGGGGTCCAGGTTGTTCAGGTTGTACAGGACGGTGTAACTGTCGCCGTCACCCGCCTTGGTGGCTCCCCACGGCCCGTGCTCGCCGCCGCACTGGGTGGCACTCGTCCAGGAAGTGCCGTCCCGCCGCACGCCGTTCGCGTTGTGGGTGTTGGTGGAGCCGTAGTCCCCACCCACGGCGTTCTCGCCGAGTACCGGGTTGAGCGCGTCGAAGATCGCGGCGATCAGGGCTCCGGAGGCCTCCCAGAACATCATGGGCGCACCGTCCGGAGGCAACGCCGTCAGCAGGGTCCCCGGGGGCGCCACCAGGTCGAGATGGCGCCAGGTACCGGACGTGAACGGAATCGCCGGATCGAGGAGCATCGTCAAGGCGACGCCCAGAGCGGTCTTCGCGTCGGAGATACCGCAGTTGATGCAGGTCCGGGCCTGCGCCGACGTTCCCGACAGATCGGCCTCGATGTCGTGGCCGCGCTTGCGCAGGGTGACGTGCACGGTGTAGTCGACCGTGTCGTCCAGTCCGTCCGCGTCGATCCTCGCGGACCCGGTGTAGTCGCCGTCAGGGATGCGCCCGATCGCCTCGCGCGTCAGCTCCGCCGAAGTGTCGCAGGCGTAGGCGAGTGCGCCGAGGTGGGCCTCGGGTCCGTAGCGTTCGATGTTCTCCCGCACGAGCCGCTCGCCGAGCCGCAGTTGCTGGTGGACGCTCTTGAAGTCGGGCAACAGAATCGCGCCCCAGCGGGTGTTGTCGAAGATCAGGCTGAAGGTCGAGCGCACCGGCTCGTCCTTCGCCCACAGCAGGACGGGCGGGATCACCAGGCCGTTCTCGTATACGTTCGCCTTCGTGGCCGAGAAGCCACCGGGCACGGTGCCGCCCATGTCGAGCTGGTGGGCTCGCATGCTCACGAAGGACACGATCCGGCCGTCGACGAAGACGGGCCTGGTGAACAGCACGTCGTTGACGTGGGTGCCGCCGCGGTACGGGTCGTTGCAGATCAACACGTCGCCCGGGGCGAGGTTGTCCGGCCCGAACTCCTCGACGGTGTTGCGCACGGCGTCCGGCATGGTGCCCAGGAACGGGGTGAGGCTGTTGCCGACCACGGCCATCCGGTAGTCCTGCTCCGGGGGTCCGCTGACCGTGCAGGCGAAGTCGTACCAGTCCCGGATGATCGGCGAGAACGCCTCCCGCAGGAACGCGGTGCTCATGTGGCCGACCGCGTACTTCAATCGGTTCACGATGACGGACGCGGTGAATCGGCCGCAGCCGTACGCCGCTTCGAAGGCTTCGTCGGTCAGGTCCCGAATACGCGTCGGCGCGGTCGCGGGGATGTCGAGAGTACTCACGCAGCTCACTTCCTCCGGACGACGAGTTCGCCGTGGCGGCCGACGACAAGGCGTTGGCCTTCACCGACATGGGTGGTCGACAGGCCCTCGTCGACGATGACCGGGCCCTCGATCTCGTCACCGGCGCGCAGCGCGGCCCGGTCGTAGACGGCCGCCGCCCGACCGGTGTCGTCGTCGATCGCGTCCAGGTCGCCGAGGTAGCGCAGCCGGACGAACCGGGCCGGGGTGAGCGGCTCGTCCGCACCGCGGCGCGCAAGCTCGGGGAACTCGACCTTCTCCGTGTCCAGTACGGCGCGAACCCGGAAGGTGACGCCCTCGACGGGCATCGTGTCGAAGCGGTTGCCGGAGCGCTCCTGGTACGTGTCGTGGAACGAGGCGATCATCGCGTCGACGGCGTCGGCGTCGACGGCACCGCCCGGGACCGGCACGAACGGGGTCTCCCAACTCTGGCCCACCAGATGGCCGTCGTAGCTGCGCTCGAACGTCACGGTCGCGTCGAAGCCGATGCGTTCGCGCAACCGGCTCTCCATCTCCGTGAACAGCACGTCGATGCGCGGTGCCGCCTCGGGGGTGAGAACGGTGTAGGCGCTGCGGCTCGCGGTGAATACCTGGTCGGCCGACAGCAGTCCCAGAGCCGAGAACAATCCGGGATTCGGGGGGACGACGACCTGCTTGCAGTGCACGGCGTCCATGACGGCCGGCAGCAGCATCGGGCCCGCCGCGCCGTAGGCCATCAGGGTGTAGTCGCGTGGGTCGACGCCGTTCTTGATCGCCACGTTGAAGACGCCCTCGGCGATGTTGTGCACCGCCATCTCGTAGGCGTAGCGGACGCGCTGCGCGAGGGTGAACTCCGTCCGCAGGTTCTCGAAGGCCGCGCGAGCCCGCTCGACGTCGAGACTCAGGTTCCCGCCGGCGAAGGTGTCCGGATCGATGATGCCGATCATCAGACAGGTGTCGGTGGTCGTCGGCCCAGTCCCGCCGCGGCCGTAGCAGGCCGGTCCGGGCGTGGAACCGGCACTGCCCGGCCCCACCCGGATCTCTCCGGACTGCCCGATGGTCACGAGGCTGCCGCCACCGGCGCCGATGGCGGTGACCTCGATGGCGAGCGCGTTGACGACCAGGTCGTGCTCGAGCTCGAAGGTCGTGTCCACGTACGGCTTGCCCCCGGCGACGACGCTGATGTCGCAGGACGTGCCCCCGACGTCGGCGCAGAGCAGGTCCGGTTCGCCGATGAGGGAGCCGAAGTGGGCACTCGCGACCGTGCCCGCGGCCGGACCGGAGAACACGATCCGGAACGGCTGTTCCATGGCCCGGTTGGACGGCACCAGGGTGGCGGCGCAGTCGGCGAAGTTGAGCTGCCCGGTGAAGCCGAGGTCCGCGAGGCCCTTCTCGAGGGTGGCCGTGTAGTCGGCGTAGATCAGCTTCATCAGTGCGTCGACCACCGTCGTCGAGGCGCGGGTGTACTCCTTGGCGAGCGGGGAGACCTCGCTGGAGATGGAGCACGGCACGTCACCGAGCACCTCGCGCACCAGCTCGCGCAGCCGCTCCTCGTGGGTCCGGTCGACGTAGGCGTTGATCAGGCAGATCGCCACGCCGACGACCCCGCAGCCGCGCAGGACCTCCAGTTCCGCCCGGGCCTGTGCCTCGTCCAGGGCGAACAGCACGCTCCCATCGGCAGTGATCCGCTCGCGGATACCGCGACGCAGGTAGCGCGGCACCAGCGGGCGTGCGGCGTCGCCGAAGCTGCGCCGCCAGTGCGGATCCAGCATCGCCTCGGCCGGGCGCCAAACGCGGCCCATGTCGAGGATGTCCCGGTGTCCCTCGGTGGCCAGGAAGCCGATCTTCGGCAGCCGGCGGGTGATCACCGCGTTGAGCCCGTGGGTACTGGCGTGGTTGAAGACCCGGGAGCCCTCCACCCCCAGCGCCGCCGCGCCCTCCAGCACCGGCTTCGTCACGTCCGTGTAGTCGGTGGACACCTTCGCCGTGTGGACGACCCCGTCCCGAAGGGCGACCACGTCGGTGAAGGTGCCTCCTACGTCCACTGCAATCATCGTCGGTCCTTCGCTACAGCAGGTCGGAGAGGAGCCGGATCGAGCCGAGGCGCGGTCCGCGCTCACGGCTGACCGACAGCAGGCAGCCCTGGCACTTGACGACGTCGAACCAGCCCCCCTCGGAATTGACGGGATAGCTGCGCAACTCTTCGGCGCCGCAGCGGGGACAGGTGCCCTGGATCGGACTCCGCTCGAGGAAGAGCGGCTTGTTCGTGGTGCGTGAGTCCTCGCTCATGTCGCACAACTCCTCGTTCGACGCATGGGACGACACAGGTGCTGTGCGCCGGGGCCGACGCTAGGTGGCAGGTGAGCTGCGTCACCATCCGCAGGCCGCAGACGGACATCCACAAACCGCACGCCGCGTTTCGGCGGCCGAGCCCTTCCCCCGAAGACGAGCCTCAAATATTGTATTTTCTGTCATGCCGCCTGGCGTCGGGACCATCGGCGCGGAACTGCGAGGGAGCATGAGTACCGATGCCCGCACGGCGCAGACGCCGCGCCCGATGCGCTTTCGCACCACCGACCTCGACACCGCCCGCGCACAGGTCACGAAGACGTTCGCCGAGCACCGGATGTCGGTCGGCGACCCGAGTGCCCTGGAGTGTCGTCTCGACTTGCCGCCCTCGGGCCGGCTGACGTTGGCACGGCTGGGATACGGCACCGATGTCACCATCGTCGGCCCCCCGATGGAGTCCGTCTATCACGTCAACCTCCCCATCTCCGGCAGCAGCACCGTGCGGCAGAGCGGCTCGACCCGCGCCTCCCGGGCCGGACAGAGCGGCGTCGCCATGATCCCCACCGACCCGGTGACCATGTGGTGGAGCCCGGACGGCGTCCAGTACGCCATCAAGATCCCCCGGGACCTGCTCGAAGCCCATGTCGCAAAACTGACCGGACACCCCGTCGACGGCAGCATCCGGTTCACCCTGAAGTTCGACCTCACCGCCTCGCCGGGACAGAGCCTGAAGGCCACGGTGAGCTTCCTGTACGCCGAGCTGACCCGGCCGGGCGGTCTGGCGGCGACGCCCGCCGTGCGGCACGAACTCGAATCGGCGCTGATGACCCAACTGTTGTTGGCCGTCCCCAGCCAGATCAGCGAACTCCTGCACGGCAAGCCCGCACCCACCCGGCGCTCGAAGATCCGCGAAGTCATGGACTACATCGACGACCACCCGGGCCGGGAGTTGAGCACGGCGGACCTCGCCTCCCTGGCCGGGATCAGCGAGCGGACGCTGCAGGCCGGATTCCAAGACGTGGCGGGGATGTCACCACGCGCCTACGTCCGCGCGACCCGACTGGACCGGGTCCATCTCGAGTTCAGCTCGGGAACACCCGGATCGGTCACCGACATCGCGGCACGCTGGGGCTTCTTCCACCCGGGGCGGTTCGCACAGCAGTACCGGAGCAGGTTCGGGGTCCTCCCGTCCGAAACGTCTCATGCGGCCAGGACGCGAGCCTAGGAATCCAATTGCACTTCTCCAGCGGTGCTGGTCAGCGGGCTGTTTCAGAGCCCGTTCGACTGACGGCCCGTCAGGTCCGCTGTTGTTCGTGACTCGTCCGATCGGTTCGCGTCGAACGGTCATGGTGACAAAGGCGGACGTCGAAACAGGTTTGTGAGACAGCGAGTCGGAGTCGTTGCTGCTGCGAGTGGGTGAGCGCTTCGGTCGGCCCTCGCCCGCGCCGGCGCCCCCGCACAGGCCCCCTTCGACCAGTTCCTCGGCCAAGACCCGCTCGGCCGGCCACCCCGCACGACACCGATACCGAGGATCGTCGACCACGAAGCCTGGACGGAGGATCCGGAGCGGATCGTGGCGTGCCTCGACCGTCAGAACTTCCCATTCGCCGCCACACTGCTGAAACGTCGGCTCCATGGCACGCGGCCTCCCAGCCGAGACCGTCGGAGCCTGCACAATGGTCTAAACCAACAAAAGGCGCTGACCTGGGCTTCTGCCCATGGTCAGCGCCTCTCGACACCGTCGGGACGACAGAATTTGAACCTGCGACCCTTGACCCCCAGTCAAGGAGATGGGGCATTTCCGCAGGTCGGGGGCACTTTGCTGCTCAATACGACGTTCGATTTCCAGTATATCGTGCCGTTTCGTGCATGCCGTGTGGTCCACAACTGGTCCACAGGATGCACGAGTTCGTCAGGTCGAAGTCGTCAGTCCGTGACGGTGTAGAGGTGGACTCGATGAATGTCCGTTCCCGACGGCGTGAACCAGTCGCCGACCGAGTCCGGTTCGTCGAACGGGTCCTCGTCGTAGAGCCACTCGGGGTCGAGGTCTCCCAGGATCGTCTCCCTGAACGCGGCGTAGGCGCTTTCGACGTCGTCGTCGTACAGACCGTAGACGTCGAGGATCGGTACTGCCTCCTGAAGGAGCAAGTGGAGGGCGAGCGCCTCGGCCGTGGTCGCCGGGAGCTGCCACGCGGTTGAGGTGAGCCGTTGAACGATCGTTGCTGCGGCGATGATGAACCGGCGGACGAACAATTGGGTGTACTGCTCGGTGAAGGCGGGCGGCAGCTCCTCCAGGACGAAGAAGACGGCGTCGGAATCCTCGACGCTGTCGGCTGTCTCGTCTTCCGCAAGGCTGATGAGGTCGCCGAAAAGCTCGTCGGTGAGTACGTCGATGGCGTTGACGAGGGCGCCTGCGGCCAGCTCGGCAGTCGCGAGGGGGACTGTGTCCAGCCTGCCGTGGCCGAAGTGAGCTGCAGTGAAAGACCCCAGCTGCGGTGCGAGTTTCCGCAGTTGCGTACAGCGAGTCTCCACCTCCTCTTTCGTCAGGCCAGCCAAGTCCGTGTCCGGTTCGGGCTGACGGTGTAGCCGGGCACGCTCCGCTGGATCCGCAGGTGGTGCGTCGAGCCCGTCGGCCGCTGCGAGGCTCGCCTGGGCGAGTTCGTCGTGCAGCTTGACCTCGCAGGAGGCGATGGCCCAGTCCTCGAACTCCTCTGTGCCTTCGAAAATCCCCTTGACCACTTCACGAGCGGCACTCTCGGCGAACTCCAGGGCGGGGGCATCCAGAACGAGAAGCACCAATGCGCCGTCGGGATGCGAGGCGACCCGGAAGTCGTCGAGGTCGATGCTCACATCGTCCGGGCCGTCGATACCCTCCAAGTGCTCCAAAGGATCGGCGAGCAGGCGAGCCACGCCCGCTCGCTGTAGGGGGTCCAGGGACGGAAACCCGCCCGGAGGGACGACGTCGACGTGTACGAAATAGGTCACGCGACAAGCCTGCCCCAACCAGGCTGCAGTGATCGCTGTCTTAGGGTGGCCCCTCACCTTCAGTGATCGGGCAAGCTAGCGGATACGGACATGGCCAGTGGACGGTCGGAATACGACATGGTCTGCGGTGCGGTGGGCACGGCAGGAGCCGCGACTTATCGTGGGCCCATTTTTTGAACGGTCTGCGTACAGCCACGGCGCGTTCGAGATCATCCGGGGCTCGACGCCACCCCGTACCAGACAGCCGGGCCCTGCACTCGATCGAGTGCTACGACACGGGCGAGGTCGTCCTGGGCCACTTTCACCAGACCGCCACCTCGTACGGCGCGTTCACCACACCGAGCATCAGTGGGTACTTCTTAGGCTCGTGGTTCTGGATTTCGTGGGCGGCGGCTTCTGTGAAGGCACTCGGCGCCGTGCTCGCTGAGTCCCGCGACATCCCGCGTTGAGGATGTACCGGTAGGTTCTGTGGCGCTGCGGCGAGATCGCGGGTGATCAGGGCGCCTACGGGAGTTCGGACGCGTTCGGTACCACCATCGCCGTCATGCTCTGTGCCCCACTATTGGTCTATGACTACTGGGGGACAGATTCGCCTGTGGGTTGGTTTGGCTACTGCGGGCTTGGCTTTGGGCGGCCTCGGGTGGTTCCTTCTCGACATCGGCCTGGACGAAGCAGACAAGGTCGGCAGCGTGATCGGGGTATTCACTGGTCTCCTGGGGCTTGCCCTGACAGTGTTCGGAGTCGTACAGGCCCGTAGGACTGTGCCTGAAACCGGGACGGTGATGGACGCCGAGGCTGCCGATTCGGCGCAGATCCAGCAGGTACGTGGGAGCCGTCGACGCCGAGCCACCCCCGCGTTGCCATCCGATGGCCCCGTCCGGCATGCTCCGCCGTCCTCGATGACCGCACGGGCAGTCGGGAACTCTCGCATCGTTCAGGTGGGTGGGGATCATGAGGAGTGACGGTGCCGTCCGCCAGGACGCGGTCGCCCACGGCTTTGCGCAGATCTTCCAAGCAGGCCACGATCTGCATGTCTCCGGGGCGGAACCTCCTTACAAAGCAGCCTGGTTTCCCTTAGACGGACGCGCTCCGATCTCACGCGATCGGGCCCGGCAGCAACCGAGTCGACTGTTGCGGACGAGTCGTCAGGTCGTCGACTTCATGGGACGCCACGAGGAACTGGCCGACTTCCGATACTGGAGAGACGACACTCGCCTACCTGGGCTTGCTGTTCGACTCCTGCACGCACCAGGCGGAGAAGGTAAGACGCGGCTTGCCGCCCAGATTGCTCTGGAAGCTGCCGAGGACGGTTGGGCGGTCCTCGAAGTCCGCCACCGCAGCGACGATTCCGCGGAGCAAGGCAGTAACCCGGCCGCGGTTACGGGGAAGAATGGCGTTCTTGCGATCGTCGACTACGCCGAACGATGGCCGGTCGGCGACCTGTTCACCCTGCTCGGCGACACGATGCTGAGCGCTGGGGTACCCGTACGGTTGCTGTTGTTGTCTCGGACCGCCGGAGGGTGGTGGGACCGAGTGACAGCCCGTCTGGACGATCTGTTCGACCTGGACGCTGAAACCGTGCTGCTGCGGCCGCTGGGTACCCGGCAAAGCGACAGGCAGAGCGTGTTCGACGCTGCGTGCGACCGATTCGCCGAGATCCTCGGCGCAGACGACGCGATCACAGCACCCCACGGCCTGCAGACTGACGACGCCTACGCGCTCGTGCTCACCATCCACATGGCGGCTCTGGCTGCGGTCGACGCGATGGTCCACGGTGTTGACGCCCCCGGCGAGCCGCTCCGCGTGTCGAAATACCTACTTCGGCGAGAACGAGAGCATTGGGACCGGATCCAGCAGGCACAGGGCACAGCAGCGAAACCGTTCATCAGCGCCGAGACGATGGCGCGGGTCGTGTTCACATCGGTACTCACGCAAGCGGTCCCGTACCCGACAGGCGTCCAGGTGCTGGAACTGGCCGGCATCGCATCAACGGCCGAAGGCGCGGCTCAAGTCCTGGACGACCATCGCTACTGCTATCCGTCGACATCGGGAAACGTCCTGGAACCGCTGTCTCCGGACCGACTGGCCGAAGACTTCATCGGGCTGACCTGTCCGGGTGCCGGAAGCGAAGCCGCCTGGGCCTCCGGACTGCTGGCCGGGTTGTTGAAGCAGGCTGATGAAGTCGATCCGACGAGCTCCCCTGCGTGGATGCGCTCCGCACTCATCGTCTTCATCGAGGCGGCGAAGCGATGGCCGCACCTCGCTGCGACAGAGCTGTATCCGCTCCTGCGCACGCGTCCGGAGCTGGCAAGGCTGGCAGGTGGGGCCGGGCTGTTGTCCCTGCTGGAGTTCCCGGACGTGCCGATCGATGTCCTGCGACTCGTCGAACGCGAGCTGTATCCGGAACCGAGCGTCGAGTTCGGCCTCGCAGGGGTTGGGGTCGCCATTCGTGTTGCCGAGCACACCGCCGCAGCATCAGCCGACCCTGTCGAGCGGGCAACGATCCGCACCACCCTGGGAGTCCGACTGACCAATGTCGGCCTGCATGACGATGCGTTGACAGCAGCGCAGGAAGCTGTACGACTGTGGGTTCACCTGGCGACGCAAGATCCTGGTGTCCACATGTGCGATTTCGCCGGGGCTCTGATCAATCTGTCGACGAGCCTGGCGGGGACCGGGCAACGGGAAGCCGCGCTGGACGCGGTTCAGGACGCAGTACATATCCTGCGAGCCCGATTGAAGGATGCACCTGACGTCCACCTGCCCGTCCTCGCCCTGGCACTGAGCAATTCCGCCTCTCGCTTGGCGGCGTTGGGGAAGGGAGAAGAGGCTCTGGCGGCGAGCCAGGAGGCGGTGGGCATCCGCAGGGGCTTGGTCGCCACCGACCCGGAGAGATTTCTCCCCGGATTCGTGAGATCCCTGATCGGCTTGGCGAACAGGTACGCACGCTCTGCCCACCCGCACGACGCGCTGGAGCCCGCCGAGGAAGCTGTGGGCCTCCTCCAGGCCATGTCGGATGTCCTGCCGGACACCTATCTCCCCGACTACGCCGAAGCCCTGGACACCCTTGCGCGCTGCTACTCGGCGGCGGACCGACCGGGCGATGCCTTGGTACCCATGCTCGAGGCCGTGGACCGCCATCATTCTCTGGCGTCCGCGCTACCCCGCGCGTACCTGCCCGACTTCGCCCGCTCGATGACCAACCTCGCCGGCCTGCTGACGGAACTGGGGCATTGGGAGGATGCCGGGACTACCGCTTCCGCAGCGGTGGACGTGTGTCGGGTGCTCGTACAGGAGGCTCCGCAGACGCATCTACCCTTGCTTGCCCGGGCATTGAACAATCATGCGACTGCCCTGGCGGGCGCAGCCCGACCCGACGAGGCGCTGCGCTTGATGACCGAGGCCGTGGATCTGTTCCGGCAGTTGGCCCACGAGAACCCCGGCGGCTTCCAGAACCACTTCGAACAGTCCCTCACGGTCCTCACATGGATCCGCGGCCTTCCCGGATGACGCTCCCAGCCGCCACGTTTTCACCCGGCACATCCTTGTCTGCGGTCGGTCCGGGTGAACTCCACCTACATGGGGAGAAGCCCTTTCGAGAACACGGGTGGTGCGGCACCGCATCGAGCATTTGACGTCATATCGCCTTGAGCGGCGTGTCGTCGTAGGTCCAGCGGTTGGGAATGGTCATGTCGCAGGACACGAGGGGTCGGCTTGGAGGCCTCCGTGCGCGAGCCTGTACTCCCTGATCAGCGATCCAGGCAGACGACCTCGGGTGTTCACCGGTCGCCCCTCGGCTTTCGCCCAGGCACGCACCTGCGCCGGCTCGGCGTCATTCGGAGGCGGTTTGATCTTCGCGGGTCCGTTATGCGACGGAACGGCGGATGCCGCCATCGCTCGCGTCGAGGTGGCCGAGCGCGCATCTGTATCGACCGCCTTCGCTTCGATCGCCGAAGCCAGAGACCGGAGGCGCGCAGCGATCAGCTTCGGTGGCGCCGAGATTGCGTGGATGCCGCTCTGTTTCACCACGCCTGCGAGACATGGACTGCTGAGGAAGGCCAGCACCTCTTCGATCTCCGTCTTGTCGAGAGGCGTCTCCAATGATGCTTTTGTTTCACGCCAGATATCCCGAACGTCCAACGCGCCGGCACCGAATTCGATGTCGACAGGGTCATTCGCGCTCTTCCACATGGCATTGGTCACGAGTGACAGGGCTTCGGTCCGCCGCTTCGTCTCGCGCCAGGTGTGCGCAAGCGCATCGGCTTGGCCTGCGAGCAGCAGAGCGGCAAGTTCGTGAGGGTAGAGAGGGGTCTCGGCGTGACGCACGATCGCCGCGGCGAGTTGTTCTGCCGTCAGCACCGCCACATCGTCCCTGTTGGCCTCCTTGAACACCCGGGTGTCGAATCCGGGGCCGATGAGCACGGTGTGGTCGGCGTGGTGACGCATGCGATGTTCGTTCAACCGCATAAATCGCACATCCTGGTCCGTGACCAGACCCGCACCGTCCGTCTTGGCCTCCACCGCGATGCGCCGCCGTTTCGTCGGAGACAGCCACAGGGTGACGACCAGGTCTGTCTTGGCCGGGCCGCTGTGCACCTCGGTGTCCATCGCGAGATAACGGAATGCTTCTGCCAGCGCATGCTCGAACCGCTGGTAGTTCGCGCTGTCTGTAGACGAACTCACCACCTCGGCCGCCAATTGCTCGGGCCGGCGAGGGCATCGGCCGAACTCTGCCGTGGTGTTGTCCGCTTCATCCGGAGCGCGATCCCGGTGTGCATCGTGGTGCTTCTGAAGAGGCAAAGAGCGGGCAAGGGCCCTGCCCAGTGCGGTGCTGCGCGCCACTTTCCCGATGCGCTCGGCGAGCCCGGTTTCCACCAAGAGCGCGACGCGCGCTGTCACGTCCTTTCGAGTGAGAGTCGGTCTGAGGTACTTCTCGGCCAGGATCCTGGTCAATGTCCCTGAGTCGACTTCTGATTCCAGGGTGTCCAGGGTTTCACCGAGCAAGGCCAGGCTGAGGTGCAAGCAGCGGACGAGGTCTGCAGCTTCTCCGGACTGGAGCCACTCTGCGGCAAGATCGGTCGTTGCGAACTGGTCCGGCCCCACCTGAGCCAGGAGGCCGAGGCCCTGGAGAGTATTGAGCGACTGCTCGGCAGACGACATGTTGACGTCGAAGGTCTCAGCGGAAAGCCGGATGAACTCGCTTCGGGACAGACCGGAAGCCGCAGCGTCGATGTTGCGGCTGAAGGCCATCATGGTTGCTCCGCCCGCGATGTACCCCAGTACTCGCTTGCGTCCCTGTAGCTCGTTCTCGGTGACTTCGCTGAGGCGCTCGGCAAGCCGACGGGTAGGCACTGAAAGTTCCGCAGGGAGGTGAACAGCCAGTCTCTGCGCCTCGAGGTCACTTCTTCGGACGAGGGCCAACTGGGGAATTAGCGCCCTACCGTCCTCTGTCAGGACGATCTTGCCGTTCGTCCAGGATTCGACCATGCCAGCGCCATGCATCCAATTCACTCGGCGACGGATCTGAACAAGGGTCTTCCAGCCTAACCCGTACGTGTCGTTGGCAATGCGATTCAATTCCCCGCATGTCAAGCCTTCGCCGATCGACTCCAGCATCTCACCGAAGAAGCGGATATGAGCGTGGAACACAGCGATGAGGTGGGTGGCGCCGCCGTCACCGAGAACGCGTTTGGCCTCAGATGTGAGAAGGACACGCGGCGGACGGCCCTTTCGGGTGAACAGGCCGCAGGGCCCCAGTGAGTGGAGTACCTGACGTAACGCGACGGCGGGGGAGCCTCCCGGCCAGATGAACGTTCTATCGAGGAGGGGATCGGCGTCGATATCCCTCAGCAGGGCTTTGAGGTTGTCAACGAGTTCGGAGAAGTGGCCTGGAATGTGAGGGACAGTTCCGGCTCGCGCGAGCCATGGGAGAGACGTGGGAAAGCCCCCGCTGTCCGGCGCGGTTGCATGTGGCATGGACGCGGCTCCTGCTTGAGGTGGTCGAACATGTGGCGCGATGTAATTGCGTAGTGCCCATGATGACCTCAAGTAGCGTGCATATAGCGGCGTTTGCCTCATGTCGGCACCCTTACGAGTACCTGCCTGGTCGCGTCGGGGGAGGCCGGTCGGCTTCCCGCTCCTCGGCTGAGACGTACTGGTTGCCCACCTGCGTACCACTACGGAAACAGGGATCGCTGCACCAGGATGATCCTCGGATTCGCCGATCGTGCCCGCAGCGCAACAACATGTGCCGAGAAGTGCATCGAACGGTTGACCTCTCTGACTGAGGTACCCAAGAATCCCAGGCCAGCGTCACGGTCGAAGTTGCTGACCAATCTGACTAGTAAGTACTCTCGTTCGCCGAACGACCCGTCACGGAATGTGGAGGATGCGGCGCAAAACCGCGTTGCTTAGGAAACGTCGCTGGCCCATCCTGGTACGGGCCATGTGGAGATGTTGCCCAGGGCCAGCTTCATGGGACGAAGCAGCCTGGTCGCAAGGTCGGGATCCACGGGTGTGAGGGCGAGACCCGCAGCCGCGAACCCGGCCGTCTTGCAGGCATCGTTTCCCTCCGGTGTGCGAATGCCGAAGGTCCGCGCGCGCGAGACGAATGTCGCATCGGCGATGCGGATCAGCCGGGTGTAGGAATCCATTCCGAGGTCTGTTGCGAGTCGCCGCCCTTCGGACCATGCCGGGTCGAATCCATTTGCCGGCCAGGCGCGTTCGTACATGGTCTCCATGGCGGCGACATCGTCCCTGGAAGCGGTGCGCAGTCGCTCCAGTAGAGCTGCGACTGTCCGGCCCAGCGGTCCGAGGTACCAGTGCGCGGGTACGTGGCGGAGTACGCGGTAGTTCCAGACATGGTTGCCCGCACGGTCGTTGGCGGGGGTTCCCTCCGCCGAGAACAGCCAGAAGGAGTAAGGGACCTCGGGGGCGACCTTTGCGGGCTTGTCGTGGGCCCACACGTGGTTTCCCGCCCAGTAGGGCTTGCGTCGCGCCACGGGCTCTTCGTCCGCGAGAACCGGGAGCAGAGTTCCACGTCGCCAGGCTGCGTAGTAGTCGTGTGGGTCGTCACTGAATCCACGTCCCGACGGCCGGGTCAGTTTCCATCCGACGTGGTCGGGCAGCGTGGCGGGGTCGAGGCCGATCGAGGCCCAGTCGGGGGTGATTCCGTAAGGCTCGGTCACATCGGCTCCAGCCTCGTGTGCAGTCTAACCGAGTGAACACGAGATTGGTGCGAAAAGCCGCGTTGCCTGGGTCAGTAGTCCACCGGGCCGGGTTGTGGGGTGTCAGTCGGTCGGGCGCGCACATAGGAGGTGCCCGCGATGGTGGTGGCGGGGCGTGTGTCGTCGGTGCGGGCCGGTACGACGCGGGTCGCGATCCAGGATCCTTTGGTGGGTACGGGGAGTTGGAGTTCGCGGGCGATGCCCGGGTGCTCGCGTTGGTGGCCCAGGATGATGATGCCTTCTTCGCGGAGGTGTCGGCGGGCGTCGCGGACGCGTTTCGCCGGGTCGGTCTGGTGGGCGACGGTGGCCATCGGTTCGCGCGGGACGACGCGGTCGCGGACGTGCCGGAAGAGTTCGTTGATGCGTTTTTGGCCAGAGACGCGATCGGCCAGGATCAGTTCGCGGGTGTGGGGTGGCAGATGCAGGAGGAAGTTCTCCGGTAGGTCGCCGGAGCGTACGAGCCAGTGGATCGCGCGGCGGCCGGTCGGGGACAAGCGGTACTTGCGCTCCGGTGCCCCGGGTAGGACCGCGTCCTCGGTGATGTGGAGAAGGCCGACGGAGAAGCGTGAGTGTTCGTCGTCTGCGGTGAGCAACAGGCCCAGGTGGCCGAGTGCTTCACGTGGAAGGGTCCAGGCGCCGGTGAACGAGAAGCGTGGGTGGACGTGGCGTTCGGCGACGGCGTAGTGGGTCGTTCCCGCAGGGAAGCCGTATGCGGCGCGGCAGACGATGCCGACCTTGGCGGCGAGGTAGGTCTTCTCGGCCTTGTCCAGCGTGGCCACGTCGTAGCGGCCGGTGCGTTGGCCGTCCAGTACCTCGTCGAGGGACCGGCGTAGGGCTTGGCCGAATCGAATGTGCCGCGGGTCGTGTCGGCGAAACCAGGCCGCCGTCGCGTGCACCGGATCCGCCGGGTCCGCGGGCGTCATGACGTGTCTGCGTGTTCGTCGGCCGAGGACGGTGGTTCGCCGATGGTTCGCGTCGCTGGGAACACGTTCCAACGCTAGGAGCCGTTGTCCGAGGGCGCCATGGTTTGCCGGTATGAAGAGGACTTCGGCTGATCATCACTGAACACATGGTTTTGGGCCACTTCGGTCGGGTGGGTGGTCGTCCGGAGACGTGTGCGAGGTCTTGAACGCGGTGAAATCAGCGGACTTCGTCAGAAGGCTCGCCGACGTCGCCGGTGATCCTGGATGCGGCGTGATGCGGTTGCCACTCCCAACGAGGCTGGAGCAGGTGATCGAGGACGTCTTTGGCATCGCGGATGAAGTCTGAGTCGGAGAGTCGTACGACGCGCTGTGGCGGAGCTCATGCGCCGGGTTCGGCGCGCGAGTCCACCCTGAAGCCGTTGTGGAGGCTCGGATCGGTAGACGCACGACACCAAAGAGTCCACGAGAGCGGCCTCGGGGGCGGCGGCGATCCGGAACCGGTTCAGGAACAGCCGCAGGATGGCGGGCGTGCCAGGCCCTCAACGAGGGCCTGCGGTCAGGCAGCGGTTCTATCCGCCGGGAACGCCCGCTGGAGTAATTCGAGTGTGGCCGTGTTGTAGAGCTTGCACATCGGGTGCTGGCTCGCGAAAATACCCCGCTCGCGCACCGCGTGGGCGCGGTCGACGGTGCTCAGCCAGCGGATGGGCAGGACGTACTCCGCCAGATCGGGGTCGGTCTCGTCGCCGGCATGGCGGTACGTGCCGACGAGCGGCTGCTCGGCCAGACGCACGCTGTGTCCGGCCACCTCGACCCTGGCTTCGACGAACGGGGCCACCTCGCCCGCGACTTCGCCGACCCCCACGTATCCGACGCGCGGGATGTAGACGTGCACACGGTGGCCGATTCGGGGTCGACGCAATCCCTGCGAGAACCAGGTGCCGCCCCCGGCGCTGACGAAGCCGAACCGGCGTCCGTCGTCCCACGAGCGGGTGCCGTCCTCGCCCAGCGCGGAGTACCAGTCCTCGCCGCTCCACGGCTCACGAGTGGCGGTCGTGCGCGCTCGGGGAGCGGTCTCCATCCCGGTGTCGTCGCGGAGCATCGTCCGGGCGAGGTAGCGGGAGCCGCGGTCCTCGTAGTACTCGAACGCCGCCGCGTTGATCGGCACGCCCAG
>NZ_WWJX01001555.1 GCF_009865215.1 Streptomyces sp. SID3343
GGACGATCAGCAACAACACGTGCCACGTGCCGGCGAGCGTGGGCCGGGCCCGGCGACGCCCGCGCCGCGACGCCGACTTCGCGCCCGCGCCGGGCACCACCCGATCACGCGCGGGTGGGCGACGGCGGTTGCGGGAGAGTCGCATCGTGCGCAACGCGAGGTCCAGTTCCTGGTCCTTGCGCAGCTCGTCCTCGATCGACTCCAGCATCCGGCGCTCGCTCGGCGTCAGACGCACTTCCTCCATCATGTCGCTCGCCCCCTGTTGCATCCACGGCCCGCATCCCAGACGCACTGCCGAACGGTCGGCACGACGTGGCAGGGAGAGCCGACGGCGCAGACCGTACTCAGAGAGTCCCCCGCAGGTGGCGATGTGACACCTGGCAGAACGAGAGATGACAGGTAGTGATATCTCCTCTGACGGATCGTCATGACACGTGATTCGAGTCCCGGCCGGGGCTCGGGGCGCCCTGTCCTGCGGCCGGGTAGGGTCACCCGTTATGGCCAACGGAACCACTGACGATCGATCGGGCGAGGCGCCCGACAAGCCCGCCGAACTGTTCGAACTGCGGGACAGCATCGACAACATCGACGCCGCCCTGATCCATCTGCTCGCCGAGCGGTTCAAGTGCACCAAGCGGGTCGGTGTGCTCAAGGCCGAGCACCGACTGCCGCCGGCGGACCCCGCCCGCGAGGCGATCCAGATCCGGCGGCTGCGCGCGCTCGCCGAGAGCGCCAAGCTCGATCCCGACTTCGCGGAGAAGTTCCTGAACTTCCTCGTCGCCGAAGTGATCCACCACCACAAGGCCATCGCCGGCGCCTGAGCGCCCGGGCCGGTCCGACAATCCGCTCGATGGTGACGATCTCCCCGTTTCCGGCGCCTTTTGACGGCGTGTCATCGCCGCGCCAGGCATAAGTTGCCACTTATGGGGGAGGTCGGCGCGTCACCCGTCACGGGAGCCCCGCTCGCGCGTTGGACGTCACGGAACCTCGGTTCCCTTGTCTATCGATCGATGGGAATCACCTCCAGTGAACAAGCTCACCAAGGGCGCGGTCGCCACCGCCGCCATCCTCGGCGGTTCGGTTGCCATGGGTGGCCAGGCGTTCGCGTCGGCCGGCGCGGACGGTGCGGCCGTCGAGTCGCCCGGCGTGCTTTCCGGAAACAACGTGCAGGTCCCGGTGCACGTGCCGGTCAACCTGTGCGGCAACACCGTCGACATCATCGCGGCGCTGAACCCGGCCTTCGGCAACACCTGTGTGAACGCGGACGAACTGCCGGGTCGGCCCGTGCCGCGGCCGCACGGGACCCCCGACGACGACTGCCCGCCGGAGCCGGCCCCGCCGATCGACGAGTGCGAGGGCCAGGCCCCGCGGCACGACGGTGAGCACGCCCCGGTCGACGTGGCCGCGACGGCGAAGACGGTCGGCGGCGCGCTGTCGGGCTGATGCCCGTCGCGTCCGCGTGAGCGGGTTCGACACGTGCTTCGGCCCCGGAACTCATGTTCCGGGGCCGCTGTCGTTCGGGGCGAAGGCGGTTTCGGCGGGCGAGTGCCGGACCGCACGGCTCAGCCGACCGGCGCGCGGTCGCGCAGCCGGCGCGGTGCCCGCTTGGGCTTGGGGTTCTTGCCCATCGCCTCGAAACCACCGACCACCGAGACCACGAGCGAGATCAGCGTGATCGTCCCGAGCGCGCCGAAGAAACCGGTCAACGACTTCGTCCGGTCCGCGTCGCCGGTCACCAGGATCAGCGCGCCCAGCAATGCTCCCGCGATCGCCATCGCGGCCACGGTGCGCAGGAACTCGGCCGTCTCGTACCTGATCCGGCCCATCCCGCGGGCCGGCGGCTTCCACGGCAGTGGTCCGCCCAGGAAGTGGTACTTCACCCGCTGGTCCACCCAGCGGATCGCCCGGTGTCCGAACATCACGGTGACGCCGATGTACAGCGCGGCGATCCCGTGCCGCGCGCCGGCGGTCGCGCCGCCGCGCAGGTCGATCACCGCGACCACGAGCAGGATCACCTCGAGGAGCGGCGTGCTGTACAGGAACACGTTGCTCAGCCGCTCCCGGCGCAGCACGTAGCGCGATACCAGACCCAGGGCGATCAGCACCCAGAAACCGACTTCGCACGCCACGATCATGGCGACGACCATGGTGATCTCCTCCTCGATGGGCCCCGATCGCGTACCACCAGCCTGCCGCGCGCGGGCCGGCCGCGGATCGTCGCGGCGACGGATACCGGCGTACCGAAAAGGATGTAGCCGGCCGCAGCCGGTATGGGGCGTATGCCAGTCCTGCTCCGGATACTGTGCAGGGGTAGGCCGGAGAGCAGGGAGAGCACATGGCGCAGGAGCGGCCGGACGGTCGGGTCATGGTCGAGTTGGTGGACCCGCAAGGAAACACGATCGGCCTCGCCGAGAAGCTGGAGGCTCATCAGCCGCCGGGTCTGCTGCACAGAGCCTTCTCGGTGTTTCTCATGGACGACGAGAACCGCGTGCTCATGCAGCGGCGCGCGCTGACGAAGTACCACTCGCCGGGGCGTTGGTCCAACACGTGTTGCAGCCACCCGTTCCCGGGCGAGAAGCCGCGGGACGCGGTGACGCGCCGGCTGCGCGAGGAACTGGGCGTCGTGCCCGCTTCGCTGGAGCCGGCCGGGCTGGTCACGTACGACGTCACGGACGTGGTCTCGGGGCTGGTCGAGAAGGAGTTCAACCACCTCTTCGTCGGCCGCGCCGGCGCCGACCTCGCCCTGAATCCCGACGAGGTGGACGACGTCGAGTTCGTGCCGCTCGCCGAGCTGGACGCGTGGTTGGACGAGCACGACCACACGGCTTGGCTGAGCGCGGTTCTGGACAGTGTGCGCGAGCCGCTCGCCCGCCTCGCGGCGAGCCCGGTCGGCAGCTGAACCGACGCCCGCCGGCGTGGCCGATCCGCCCGGGCGGGCAGGCCGAGGGGCGGGATCCGGTGCCCGGCACGGGATCCCGCCCCTCGGTCGGCTACGTCGCGGCCGGCGGCTTCGTGCCCATGTCCGGCCACTTCAGTGGCGGCACGGCGGTCGGCGCGGAGAAGTCCGGCTTGGGCTGGGCGGAGCCGAACACGTACTCGGTCCGCCGTTGCCGGGTCGCGCCGGTGGGCACGCCCTTGTCCACGACCGTCGTGGCCAGCTCGGAGTACACGGGCAGCTTGGTCGCGGGGTCGAGCCAAAAGACCGCCTGGACCGGTGATCCGCTCGCGCGCTCGTTGTTCTCGACCAGATACGGGCTCCTGAGGGCGTCGGGGTTGGCCGCGCGCACGGCGTCGAACAGATAGCGGGTGTTCTCCGTCTTGCCGGGCCCGCTCTGCTGCGGCTTGAGGTCGACGGTGAGCTTCAGGTAGTTCTTGCCGCCCTGCTCGACCGTGCTCACGGCGGAGGGCGTCAACCACCCGGGAAGCGCGGCCACGGCCGTGCCGAACGCCTTGCCTTGCTCCGGGGTCAGACCGGGCACCAGAATGCCGTCGCCGACGTTCTCACCGCCCTGGAACTGCGCTGTGGAGCACGACTGGATGGTCTTGTTCCACTTTTGCACCGCGGGCAGGTAGCTCCACTGGAAGTTGTCCACGCACGTGCGCCGGGAGGCGTTGCCGCCCGGCTTGGTGATGGTGCTGCGGTCGGTGAAGATCGTCTTGTTGCCTGCGTCGAACCACGACCACAGCTCGTCCTGGACGGCGGTCTCCGCGTCGACCTTCCCCGCGGCCGTCTGCACGGTGTGGAACTCGAACACCTTCTGAGCGGCCATCGCGTCGATCAGCGCGGTCCAGGTCGCCTGCGCCGAGTTCGGGTCCGGCTTGCCGGGGGCGGGCGAGCCGCCGCCGGACTGCCCCGCGCTCGCGGTGCCCGCGGCCCCGCCCTGGTCGCTCTTCGTGTCCTTGTCGTCGTCGGACTTCGAACACCCCGACACCACCAGGCCGGCGGCCAGTGCGGCCGCCGTCCAGGCGCTCCAACGTCGTCCCGTGCCCCCGCGTCGCATGCACAACTCCTCGTATCGTCCAACGCTCCGTCAGCAGGCTTACCGTACGCGTGATCGGGACGATCTTGACGAGCACCCGTCGGGCGTCCGACGGGTGGACGGGGGCACGGGCCGGTGCGTTGCCGCGCGGGGCTTTTCGTCCGGTTTCGGATCGATGTCGACTGTCCGAGCGACAGTGCGGCGAGGGTGGCGTCGAGGATCGAGCCGGAACGGCGTCCGATACGTCCGCCGGATGCCCGCTGCCGGTTGTGTCAGGGGGCATCCGTGCGCACGATCGGGCGTCGTCGGCTACGCGAAGCGCTCGCGCAGCGCCGCCAGGCCCGCGCCGTAGGTGCCCTCGGCGAAGATCTCCTCGACCGTGGGGACGATGTCGTCGGCACCCTCGTAGGTCGCCGACCACACGACCTCGCTGCCGTCCGCGTGCGGGCGCACCTGCAACGTCGCGTGGTAGTCGGTGACCGGGAACGGCACCTGGATCAGCTTGTACTCCATGCGGTACGCGCTCGCGTCGTAGGCGGTCAGCTCCTCGCGCGAAAGCACGTCGCCGTCGATCGCGAACGATCGCACCGCTCCGGGGGTGTTGGCGTCGCCGCCGCCCTCGATCGTGCTCGGCGGGACGGACGGGTGCCACGCGGAGAGGGAGTTGAAGTCGCCCACGACGTCCCAGACCTTGTCGGGTGTGGCGGCGATCACTGCGGAGCGGGAAAACTCGTGCATGAAAGAAACTCCTGTGGGTCGGATTCGGGGGCGTGGGGATGGGACGATGCGATTCGAATCGGTTGCGCCCGAGCCCTCGGGCGTGGTCCGACGTCGATTCGATCCGGGTCCGACTCGGGTGCGCAATACCACCGGATGGTTGGTATTCGCAGAATAAATCATCCTTCCGATGTGGCCTGTCTCCTGGACGGGGCAAGCACCGGGAGCCTAGAACCGTTGCAAGGCCGAACGGGTCAGGCGAAGGGCGACGGCAGAAAGGGACGGGAAAGGCGTGTTGTACGGACTTGTACTGACGGCTTTCGCGGCGACCATCCTCGTGACGGCACCCCGCGTCCTGTCCCGGGCCGAACGCAGCGGTTTCAGCCCGCGCCACGTCCAGCGGGCCTGGCGGGCGGCGGCCGGTGGGGTGCTCGCGTCGCTCGCGCTGGCGATCCCCGTCTACACCCCGGACCTGTGGATCGCCCCGATGAAGGCGGCCGGGTTCGACCCGGGGATCGGGATGCCGGCCGTGCCGATCGCCGCGCAGGCAACCGTCGTCGTGCTCGCGCTGCTGATCCTGGCCGTGGGCTGGCGGCGCGGGGCACCGGCGATGCGCGACTACCGGCGCGCGCTGCGCGTACAGCTCGACCGCCTGGAGAACTCGGCCCCGCTCCTGGACGAGGAGGACCCCGGCCACCCGCGCCTGGTGATCGTCGAGGACGAGGCGCCGCGACTGGTGCTGCTGCCGTCCCGGCCGCCGCGGGTGGAGGCCACCACGCGCGCGCTGGACCTGCTGCGGCCCGAGGAGCTCAACGCGGTCCTGACCCACATGGCCGGGCACCTGCGCCGGCGCGACGCGCAGTGGATGGTCTTCGCGGACACCCTCGCCGACGCGTATCCGGCGGTGCGTTTCTTCGGCCGGTGGGCCGACCACGCGGCCGAACTGTCGGAGAAGGTCGCCGACGCCGACGTGCACGGTGCGATCGCGCGGGCCAACCTGCGCCGGGCGATCGTCAAACTGTCCGGGCCCGGGCAGGCGACCGGGCCGTTTTGCCCGTGCTTCGCGTGGCCGCAGCAGCGGCAGGAGGAACTGACCGTCCACCGGGTCCAGGCGACCGCGCACCCCGAGGTCGCGGTCGCGGGGGTACGGGTGGGCGCGCCGGTCGCGTCGGCGGGGCTGCGGGTGCTGACCGCGGCGGCGCTGCTGGTGCCGTCGGTGGTCGTGTTGTCGCCGCACTTCATGTATCTGTGAGTCGGGTGCCCGTGCGGGCGCCTCGTTGCAACCGTGCGTCGGGTGCCCGTGACGGCGGCTCGATGTATCGGTGAGTCGGGTGCCCGCCCGTGAGGGCTGCTCGTTGTGTTCGTGCGTCGTGCGTCGTGCGTGGGGTCGGTTCGGCCGGGTGAGCGCGCGTCGGGCCCGGTGCTCGTGGGCCTGTTCGGTGGAGATCGTTCCTGGTAGGACTTCAGGACGGCATCGAGGAGGGCACGACGTGACACACACGAGCCTGTGGGCGGCCATCGAGTCGAGGGCGATCGAGTCGCCCGACGCCGAACTGATGGTCGACGAGCGCGGCCGGCGGACGACGTGTCGAGAGTTTCGGGACACGGCCGAGGCGACCGCCGCGTTCCTGCACGCGCACGGGCTCGGCGAGGGCGACGCGGTCACGTGGCAGTTGCCGACCTGGACCGAGTCGGTCGTCCTGGTCGGCGCGCTCGCCCGGCTCGGCGTCGTCCAGAACCCGGTGATGCCGATCTACCGCGAACGCGAACTCGCCTTCGTCACCAAGCAGACCGGGGCGTCGCTGCTCGTGGTGCCGCCGGTGTGGCGCGGTGTCGATTACCCGGCGATGGCCCGCCGGGTGACCGAGCGCGTGCACGGCCTCGAGGTACTGGTCGTCGACGGACCGCTGCCCACCGGCGACCCGGCGACGCTGCCGCCCGCGCCCGCGGTGCCCGAGACGGCCGCGACCGCGCCGGTGCGCTGGTACTTCTACACCTCGGGTACCACTGCCGATCCCAAGGGAGCCCGGCACACCGACGCGACGATCATGGCCGCCGGCGTGGGGATGGCGGACCGGATCCGGGCGCGGCCGAGCGATCGGGTCGCGCTGGTCTTCCCGTTCGCGCACATCGGCGGGTGCACCACGTGGTTGACCGCCGCGCTCGTGCACGGCGTGACGATGATCCTGACCGAGGCGTTCCACCCGGAGCACACACCCGAACTGCTGCGCCGCGAGCGGGTCACGCTCGCCGGCGCGGGGACGGTCTTTCACCAGACCTGGCTCGCCGCGCAGCGCCGCCGCCCGCCCGGCGACCCGCTGTTCCCCGACCTGCGCAGTTGCCCCGGTGGCGGTGCTCCCAAGCCGCCCGGGCTGCACCACGACGTCAAGGCCGAGATGGGTGGTGCGGGGATTCTGGCGGGCTGGGGTCTGACCGAGGCGCCGATCCTGACCATGGCCGGACCACAGGACGGCGACGACGCGCTCGCGCGCGCGGAGGGCCGGCCCACGCACGGCGTGGAGGTGACCGTGGTCGCGCCGGACGGGTCGACGGTGCCGGTCGGCGGCGAGGGGGAACTACGGGTCAAGGGGCCGCAGGTGATGCTCGGCTACGTGGACGCGGCGTTGGACGCCGAGGCGTTCGACGAGGCCGGGCGGTTGCGGTCGGGCGACCTCGGGCGGATCGACGAGCACGGCAACGTCTACGTCACCGGGCGCCTGAAGGACGTCATCCTGCGCAAGGGCGAGACGATCAGCGCGAAGGAGGTCGAGGATCTGCTGAGCACCCACCCGGACATCGTCGAGGTCGCGGTGATCGGATTGCCCGATCGCGAGCGCGGCGAAATGGTGTGTGCGGTGATCGTGCCGGCGAATCCGTCGATGTCTCCCGGGGTGCCGGCCGTCGCGGATTTCCTGGGCGCGCAGGAGCTGATGCGGCAGAAGTTTCCGGAGCGTATCGAAGTCGTGGCGGCGCTGCCGCGTAATCCCGCCGGGAAGGTCCTGAAGAAGGAGTTGAAGGAGCGGTACGCGTAATCTGCGCCCATGATCGACGGTGTTGTGGGTGTTGTGGGAGTCGACGGTGGGGTCGTCGGTGCCAACGGTGGGGCCGGGGCAGACGGTGGGGTCGACGGCTCGGTTCGGTTGCGGTCCGAGGGTGTCGACGCGCTGATTCTGCCGGGGCAGGGGTGCCGGCTCGGTTCGCTGCGGGCCCATGGGCTCGAACTGCTGCGGACCTCGGCGCCGGCCGCCACGGACTGGGGCAGCTACCCGATGGTCCCGTGGGCGGGCCGGATGGGCGGAGCCCGGCTCTCGCACGGCCGGAGGGAGCACGTCTTCCCGGCGGACGCGGCCCCGCACGCGATTCACGGCCTCGGGTATCGGGCGGCGTGGCGGCAGATCGCGGGGGACGCGGAGTCGGCCTCGTTCGAACTGCTCCTGGCCGACCCCTGGCCGTTCGCGGGCCGGGTCGAGCAGACCTTCACCGTCCTGCGGGACGGTCTGGTGACCGAGTTGCGGATCGAGTCGACGCAGGCTGGCCCCTCCGCCGCGACGGGCTGGCCCGCCCAGGCGGGCTGGCATCCGTGGTTTCGCCGGGAATTGGGGGTCGGGGGGCCGCTGGAACTGTCCTTCGCGGCGGCGTGGCAGGAGGAACGCGGGGCCGACCACCTGCCCACCGGCCGCCGGATGTCCCCGCCGACGACGGCCGTCGGGTTCCGTGACGACTGCTTCGGCACCCCGGGCGGGTTGGACGCGACCTTGACCTGGCCGGGCGCGTTGCGGATGCGGATGACGTCGGACTGCGACTACACGGTGGTCTACGACATGCCCCGCGACCATGTGTGCGTCGAGCCGCAGACGGGGCCGCCGAACGGGCTCGCCACGCTCCCGCGCCTGGTCGAGCCGGGGCGCCCGCTGTCGGCGACCACGGCCTGGACCTGGGTCGCGGCGCCGGGCGGTCCCCCGGCAGCGTCGTGACGGCGCCGGGCCCGCGGCGTCCGGTGCGGACATCGCGGGCCCGGTGGTGGTGCGGAGGGACATCGGCCGGCCTCGGGCGGGGCGGTGCGTTCGAGTGCGGTGCTCACGCGTCGCCGCTCACGCGCTCGGCGGGAAATCCGTGGGCGCGGGCGGCGACCACCACGACCAGTACCGGGATCAGCAGCGCGATCACGGTCCAGGCGAAGGAGCCGGTGCCGAAGACGTCGAGCAGGATGCCACCGGCGACCGCGCCACCGGCCATGGCCACGTTCCACAGGGTGACGAGCATGGCCTGCGCGGTGTCCGCGTCGTCGCCGCCCGCGTCGCCGGCGGCGGTTTGCAGCAGGGTGGGGATGCCGCCCCAGCCCAGTCCCCACAGCGCCGCGGCCGCAAGGATCAGGACGGGGCTCTCGGTCGGGATTGCCAACAGGCCGGCGGCCGCGGCGAACAGGAGGGTGCTCACCACGGTGAGGGCGCGCAACCGTCGGTGGATGTGGGCGCCCACGATCCAGATGCTCGCCATCGAGGCGGCGCCGAAGACCAGTAGTACGAGATCGGTGGAGTTGCGCATGCCGACCTCGTCGAGGAACGCGGCGATGTAGGTGTACAGCACGGTGTGCGCCGAAACGAAGACCAGGGTGACGAACAGGACCGGGGTCACGCCGGGGATGCGCAGGGTGCGCAGCACCGGAGTACGGCCGTGCAGCCGTTGGCCGGGATGGTCCGGGACCAGTGCGAGGATCCAGCCGATCACGCCGACGGCGAGCACGGTCATGAGGGCGAACGCCACCCGCCAGCCGAGGGCCTTGCCGAGGAAGGTCCCCGCGGGCACGCCGAGCGACAGCGCGACCGGGATGCCCGCCATGACGACGGCGATGGCCTTGCCCTGAAGATGCACGGGCGCCATCCGGCGGGCGTATCCGGCCAGTAGCGCCCAGGCCAGACCCGCGGCCACGCCGGCGACGAAGCGGGCGGCCATGGTCAGCGGATAGTTCGTGGACACCGCCGTCACCGTGTTCGCGGCGGCGAACCCCGCCATCGTCGCCAGCAAGAGCCGTTTGCGCCGCAGGCCCGACGTGGCCCGGAACAGCGGGATCGCGGTGAGCGCGGTGCCGATCGCGTAGATGGTCACCGACTGGCCCATCGCGGACTCGCCGACTCCCAGGTCGGAACTCATGCTCGGCAGGACGCCTGCGGGCAGCGTCTCGGTCAGGCTGGTGACGAAGACGGCCGTCGTCAAGGCCAGGAGCGCGGCCAACGGGAGCTTGTCGGCGCCGGCGTGGGGGCGGGGCTCGGTGTCGGAGCCGGTCGTGGGGCCGGAGCGGGTCGCGGTGCCGGAGCCGGTCGTGGCGTCGGTGGGAGTTTCGATCGTTTGCGGTGCGTGGTTGCTCATGCCGCTATGCTCGAACCTTCACATAGATGTGAGGGTCAAGCGTCGATTCGTGAGGTGGACCACATGCGCATCGGAGAACTCTCGGAGCGTACCGAAACGCCCCGCCGGCTGCTGCGCTACTACGAGGAACAGGGCCTGATCGTGGCCGACCGTTCCCCCAACGGCTACCGCGACTACGACGAGTCCAACGTGGACCGCGTCGCGCAGATCCGAGGACTGCTCGACGCCGGACTGCCCACCAGGATCATCAAGCAGATCCTTCCGTGCCTGGACAAGCCGCGATCCATCCATTTCCCCGACGCCACCCCGGAGATGATCGCGACCCTGGAGCACGAACGCGACCGGATGAGCGAACGCGTCCGGTGCCTGACCCGCAACCGGGACGCGATCGCCGAGTATCTGGAGGCGGTCCTGAGCGGCGACCGCGCCGACCCCGCCCGCGAGACGTCCATGGCGTGAGCGCGGACCGGGCCGGTGCCCCTCCGGCCCGCGCCCGGCTTCCCGGCGGCCCCTTCGCCCGGCCGTCCGCGGCTGACCGGGCCCGTCGTCGCCGCTCGACGTCAGGAAGGCGTCAACGTCGATCCCCGGATGATCAAGAGGGCGGTAACGGCCGGGGAGTGGGCGCTTTGCGGGCTTAGCTTCGGAGTTGGGACCCGTGGGACCACGCGGGTCGAACGCTTCGGAGGTTGCTGTGCTCGATGGCCTGGTTGGGGACGAGGAACCTGCCTCTTCGACCGCCGCTCGGTGCGTGCTCGTGGTGCCGGTGCGGGTCGAGGACGCGGCCCGGGTAGTGCGGTTGTGCCGGGATCCGCTGGGAGAACGCGTGGTGGTCGCCTTCACCTCGCCGGCCCGGTTGCGCGACGTGCTGGGCGCGGGGCAGGCATGGATCCGACTCGGCGCGCACGCCGTGCGCTCGCTCGCGGACGAGGCCGGCGTGCGGACCGTGCTGGTCGATCCGGGGCTCGCCGCACCCGTGTCGACGCCCATGGACCCCGCGGACCTGCGGGTCCCGGCGTTGTCGCGGCTCGGCTGACAGGGTGTCATCGGTGTCGACAGGTCAGGGAGATGCGATGTCGGTCGTGATGTCCGAGCCCGCCGCCGGGCTGTCCGAGTGGCCGCGTTCGACGCGGGCGGTCGGTGCCGACCTCGCCGTGGGCGGTGTGCCGCTGGGCGAACTCGCGGAGCGCTTCGGGACACCGTTGTACGTGCTCGACGAGGCGCACGTGCGACAGACCTGCCGGGTCTACCGTCAGGCGTTGCCGGAGGCGGAAATCGCCTATGCGGCCAAGGCGTTCCTGTGCCGAGACTTGGTCCGCTGGCTGCGCGAGGAGGGCTTCGGGCTCGACGTGTGCTCGCTCGGGGAGCTGGAACTCGCCGCCGCCGCCGGGATGCCCGCCGAACGGATCGTCCTGCACGGCAACGCCAAGTCCGCCGAGGAACTGCGCTCGGCGCTGCGCCTGGGGGTGGGCCGCATCGTGCTCGACAACGCGGCCGAGGTCCCCCGGCTCGCCGCGCTCGTCGCGCCGCGGCAACGGCAGCGGGTCATGGTCCGGGTGGTGCCCGGGATCGAGGCCGGCGCGCACCACGCGATCCGTACCGGCGGCGAGGACCAGAAGTTCGGGATGTCCGTCGCGCGCGGCGACGCCGAGGACGCGGTGCTGCGGGTGCTCGGCCAACCGCACCTCGAACTCACCGGTCTGCACTGCCACTTGGGCTCGCAGATCACCTCCGTGCGCCCCTACCTCGCCGCCGTCGCCACCCTCGTGGCGTTCCTGGCCGGGCTGCGTGACCGACACGGCGTCGTGTTGCCCGAGCTCGACCTCGGCGGCGGCCACGGGATCGCCTACCGCCCCGGCGAACACGCGCTGGACGTCGCCGCGTTCGCCGACGACGTGCGGCGGCAACTCGCCCGCCGGTGCGCGCTCTACGACCTGCCGGTGCCGCGCCTGATCATCGAGCCGGGTCGGGCGATCACCGGACCCGCGGGCGTCGCGGTGTACCGCGTCCTCGTGGTCAAGCGCACCGCGCACCGGGTGTTCGTGGCCGTGGACGGCGGTATGGCCGACAACCCGCGCCCGGTTCTGTACGGCGCGCGGACCGCGGTGCGGCTGGTGGGACGGGCCGGCGCCGGCCGCTCGCGGCGGGTCACCGTGGTGGGGCGCTACTGCGAGTCGGGCGACGTCCTGGCGCCCGACGTCGAGGTGCCCGAGGACGTCCACCCGGGCGACCTGCTCGCGGTTCCGGCGGCCGGCGCGTATCAGCAGTCGATGGCCTCCACCTACAACCTCGTCGGCCGCCCGCCGGTGGTGGCGGTCCTGGACGGCTGTGCCCGCGTGCTGCTGCGTCGGGAAAGTACGGCCGACCTGCTCGCCCGCGACGTGTACGAGCCAGGCGAGGACGGCTGACCGCTCGCGGCCGTCGGGTGCGCCCGGACGCCGGCCACCCGGCGGCGGCCCGGCTACGCGGCGCGGACGACCTCGATC